>DXZC01000160.1 GCA_019415505.1 Peptococcaceae bacterium
AGACAGAATGAGTTACTCTGTATAATATTTATTTTTGAAAGGTTGGAGCGGTATGGCTTTTTTGCCCTATACAAGTGAAGAAATGGCAAAGTTGGGTTGGCAGTCCCCGGATTTTGTTTTAGTTACCGGCGACGCTTATATTGACCACCCCAGCTTTGGCGCGGCTATTATTGGCCGGGTTTTGGAAGCCAAGGGTTATAAGGTAGCTGTGCTGGCTCAACCTGATTATAAAAACGCCGCTGCCTTTGGGGTATTCGGTAATCCCCGTTTAGGGTTTTTAGTCACCGGCGGCAACATAGATAGTATGGTGGCCCACTATACTGTGGCCCGCAAAAGGCGGAAGCACGATTATTATACGCCAGGCAATAAGATGGGCCGTCGCCCTGACCGGGCGGTAACTGTCTATTGCCAGCGTATTAGAGAGCTTTTTCCTGATACGCCCATTATCATCGGCGGTATTGAGGCCAGCTTGCGCCGTTTAGCCCACTATGATTACTGGTCCGATAAGGTTATGCCCTCAATACTGCTGGATAGCGGCGCGGACCTGCTGGTTTACGGCATGGGAGAGCGGCAAATTGAGGAAATTGCCGCTTTGCTCAAGCGGGGCCGGCCAGTCTTTACTATCCATGAGGTGCGGGGCACAGTTTATGCCCAACCCCAGGATAAACCCTTGCCCCCCAACCATATAACCCTCGCTGGTTTTAATAAGGTGAGCCGTGATAAAGTAGCCTATGCTCAGTCAGCTAAAATCCTGTTCCAAAATGCCGACCATATAACCGGCCAAGCTTTAGTGCAAAACCATGGCGCTGTAAATATTGTGCAAAATCCACCGGCTTTGCCCCTGACCACCGAGGAACTGGACTATGTTTACAGCTTGGGTTACACATATGATTATCCGGCCATATATTGCGGCGAGGGCGGCGTGAAAGCTTTGGATGAGGTAAAATTTTCTCTTACTCACAACCGGGGGTGCTTTGGCGGCTGTAATTTTTGCTCTATCGCCATACATCAGGGCCGTTTTGTGGTGGGCCGCAGCCATGAGTCTGTATTGGCGGAGGCGGTTAAGCTGACGAAAATGCCGGATTTTAAAGGTTATATTAACGACGTGGGCGGCGCTACGGCTAATTTTCGCGGCCCAGCCTGTAAAAAACAAGTGCAACGGGGCGTTTGCCCGGAGAAGAGATGCCTCTTTCCTAGGGTTTGTCCTAGCCTTGAGGCGAATCATAGCGATTACCGGCAGCTTTTGCGTAAGCTGCGGAGTCTGGAAGGCGTGAAGAAGGTCTTTATACGCAGCGGCCTGCGCTACGATTATTTACTGGCTGACCGGGATAAGAGCTTTTTAGCGGAGTTGGTGCAATACCATGTTAGCGGTCAGCTGAGGGTGGCGCCGGAGCATTGCTCTCCTCCGGTTTTGCAGGCTATGGGTAAACCCGGTATTGAGGTTTACGATAAATTTTCCCGCGCCTTTTACGCTGCTACCAAGCAAGCTGATAAAGAGCAGTATTTAGTGCCTTACCTCATGAGTTCCCATCCCGGCTCCACCTTGTCCGACGCGGTGGCGGTGGCAGTTTGGTTGCGTCAGCACAAAATCCGCCCTGAACAGGTGCAAGATTTTTATCCTACGCCGGGCACCATCTCTACAGCCATGTATTACACTGGTATTAACCCTTTAACCAATGAAAGTATTTATGTTCCCCGTTCAGCCCATGAAAAAAAGCTCCAGCGTGGGCTGTTGCAGGCCTATAAAAAAGAGAACGAGGCTTTAATTATTGAAGCTTTAACGAAAGCTGGGCGGCGGGAGCTTATACCTTGGCTTACCGGTAAAAATGCCAAGCCCCCCGGTCAGGCGGCTCCTAAAACCAGGAAAAAGAGGGCTAAAAAAACTGGGCATCCCCAAAATAAGCGTAAATGAGTTTATATTCCGCCTGGGGTCTGATTTACGATTTTTAAATTTTTCCTACTTAGCGGAGTGCGGGCAAGACCAGCGTTAAAGGTTTACCAAGATTTTAAGTTTGTAGTGGCTTGTTAGTCGGTTGGCGAATGATTTTTGCCAATGAGATATTGTCGGTATATTATAGTTATATTTAGGTTGATACTATAAAGTAGAAAGTGCTACCTAAGGAATTAAGCCTTGCTTGGGAGTTGCCTCGGTCAAGGGGCTTTAGAGTTATAAGCCTAAAAACTTGGGAGTTATGAGCTTAAAAACTAGCTGCTTTCCCCATTCAGTGTTTTGTGGTGCACTGAACCAGTGGACCCTAGAGAGGCGCTGCTGTTGACAGGGAATTATTCTTTCTAAGTCCAGAATTTTAAGCCTGGCTAGGTTCGGCGTCTGAGCAAGAAAACCTTTGCCAGTTTATGCTTTAAGGCTGCTGGCGGCTAAATACTGGTTTTCTTCAGGACAAGTAAGACTTTCTCGCAGTTACAAGTTGGGAAATTAATGAGAGGTTTTACCATCTGGATAATAATATCCCGTTAAAAGAAAGGCGCCAAGCTGGAAATACCCAGAAAGAGGCACCCGCTAGACAAGGAAAAATAAGGAATTATGATAAAATTTTTTATAGCTAATAAATAGATAGCTATATGATATTATGTGGAATGGCATTGTTGAGGGGGAGTTAATTATGTTGGTTGCAAAAGAATATACAGCAAATGTAAAAGGAATGTCTAAGTATGACGGCATAAAGGCTCTTGTACTTTACTGTATTTGTATTGCAATTTTATTTCTGCAAGGGCAAGTATATCGGACAAATTTAAGTGTAAATATTTTGAATACGTTGCAATTAATTTTTCCGTTAATTCCTTTAGCGCTTGTTTTAATATTTATATTGTTAGCCAAACAAAAATTTGCCTCCATAGGATTAACAAGTAAAAGAGTCAAACAAAGTTTACTATTGGGCCTTGTACTGTCGATTTTATTTATAGCAGGAATTATTTTCTATATTTCTATTGTAGAAAACACGTCTGTTAAGCTACAATTTCCCTCTTTGACTGTATTTATCATATTTATTGTTGGCGCGTTGCAAGAAGAAATATTCTTTCGTGGCTATATCCAAACCAGATTAGCCGGGTTAATAAAAAGCTCCATAGTGTGTTCCATATTAACAGCATTTTTATTTTTACTTGTGCATTATCCTGTACGTTGGGTTGTAGCTGGATTTTCTTTGAGCGCTTTACCCCCTTTTTATGTGGCTTGTTTGCTTATATTACATTTCCTCTGTTCTTGGGTCTATAAAAAAACCAATTGCTTATGGGGAGCGGTTATCCTCCACTTATTGTATAACTTTGGACAATCAATGTTGATATTTTAATATAATTCTTCAGATAATATTTTACCGCGGTTGGTTTTGTAAAATAATCCTATTAAAGTTTAATTCAAACGTGGTAAATTAGTGGCAAAACAATGATTTTTATTTTTTTAATAGCTTTTAAATACAATGCTTAGGTGAATAATCTGGAATTACATATAAATATTACCATAAATTAACAATTAACCCCTTAAGTTCGTTGTATACGCTTTAGCTTTATAGTATAATTAAGGGAAAGAAAGGAGCTTATATGAGAAAAGCTTTAACCATCTTGGTAGCTGCTCTTTGCCTGATTTTGGGTTCCTGGGGCATTTGGGCCCAGGGAGAGGATAATTCCAACCCCGCCCCTAATGTGCAAGTGGTTACTTTGAGCGGCACCATTGATAACGGTACCGTTGGCCTGCTGGAAAAAGCGGTGCAAGAGGCCAACCTCAATCTAGCAGACCTCTTAATTGTGGAAATTAATACCTATGGCGGTTATATAGATTCAGCTATAGCCATTAAGGACGCCATATTATCAGCTCCCATACCAACAGTGACATTTGTTAACAAGCAAGCCCTCTCCGCGGGCTCTTTAATAGCCGTGGCTGGAGAAAAGCTTTATATGTCACCCGGTAGCACCATAGGAGCTGCCGAGGCACGCCAGGGTGAAGAAAAGGCTGACGAGAAAACCATGTCCGCCTGGGTAACGGAATTGCGCAGCACTGCCGAGGCCAGAGGTAAGAACCCTGATATCATGGCAGCCATGGCTGACGATTCCCTGGCCATAGAGGGTATAACGGAAGCTGGGAAATTAGTTACTCTCACCGACCAGGAGGCCCTGGAGTACGGCATTTCCGATGGCACCCTCAATAATTATACGGAGATTGCTCAGACTTTTGGCGTATCGGTTCAGGGTATAGCCCAGGTAGAGGAAACCGGGGTGGAAAAGTTTGCCGCTTATGTACTGTCTCTTATACACATCTGA
>DXZC01000161.1 GCA_019415505.1 Peptococcaceae bacterium
AAGAGGTCCAGCCGTTCCACCCGCTTGACCTCTACATGGATTCCCGGTAATCCCACCACGTCAGCGTCGCCATTGGCCCCGGCATACTGCTGCCCCCGTCTGGCCTGGTAGCCATAGGAACGGCAGAGGGAAGCAAATTCACGTTCGCCCCGCTTGCCTTTTTCACGTTGAGATTTGCCCATGCCTTACCCCCCTATATAACATCAAACAAGGTTGGTACGTCGTTTCCAGCGTCAGCCTCTTGGCAATAGCCCACGCCGTCACGAAAATAATCAGCGGATAGTTCACAACCTATGCCGTATCGTCCCATGTCGATAGCTACCTTAGGTACTGTAAAGATTCCCGCAAAGGGGTCAAAAACAGTCTCTCCTGGTGCGGAATACCGATTGATAAGACGCTCTACAATATCTAGCTGCAGGGGGCAGATGTGCATTTGTTGCCGCCGGTGGCTTTGGCTGGTATTCAGCGTCCGCATCCTGTTAATATCGTCCCAAACATCTTGCGACCAACTCCCCGGCGCCACAACCATAAATGTAGCGGGCAGTTTGCCGTCTTTGTCCAACTCCTTAGCCAGGGCCACATGCTCCTCGTAATTGTAAAGCGTATCACGGGAGAAAGAGCGGTATATCTTTTGTAACTTTTCTACCGGCGCTTCTGCCACCTCGTCTTTAGTGATAAGACGGTCCCCAGAGGAACGCCAAAAACCATGGGCGTCTATTTGCCACTGGGCCCGGGTATAATCTTCCTTAGATTTTTCTACCGGCTGATCCGCATAAGCCTTACTATGGTCTGTAGGCAACTTACGGAAAAGCAAGATATATTCCGGGCAGCCCACCCCCATTTTTGTGCCGTCTTTACACTGTTCTGTCCAGCCCAGGCGATAGGTTTGATTGTTTTCCCTCACCACATCGGTTATTACGGTTATCATGCCAAAATATTGAAAGCCTTGCTTGATGTAATGGTCAATACAAAGAGCGTGAAACGGCTCGATAGTTGGCATACCGGTGCCCGTGGCCTTGCCGTAAAGAACCCGGTCTTTGACGTGACAAGCGAAAACACGGCCAGGGCGCAAAACCTTTAAGAGGTTGGGAGAAAGGTAATTCATCTGCTCGAAAAACCGTTCAGTATCCGCATTGTGGCCAAAGTCGGCATAATTAGGCGTATACTCGTAATGATTGCCAAAGGGGATTGACGTGACAATGAGGTCAACGCTATTCTCCGCCATGAGTTCTGTTTCCAAAACTGAGTCATTATTCACAGCAGTAAAGTTTTTACCTGTAACCTGCACTCGCTCAACTCCCATCTTTCTTTGTAATTTGTCTTTAATCTCAATAGCTGACAAGCCGTATTTCTTGACGATTGCCACCATCTTCTCTGTAGCATAATCGTACTGCCGCCATTTATCTAACAAAGCTTTTAAGACGTTTCTTTCCGATTCTGTATAGATGATATCAACAATAACCCTTTCCGTCTGTAAAAAGCGGTAGATACGGTGTATTGCCTGGATAAAGTCATTAAACTCATAGTCAATGCCAACAAAAATGGCTCGGTGACAATGGTGCTGAAAATTGCAGCCCGCGCCGGAGATATCTTTCTTGGTGGCTAATAGGCGGATTTTCCCATTCTTAAAGTCGATAACTCTTTTTTCCCGGCT
Organism: Peptococcaceae bacterium; assembly: GCA_019415505.1. Classification (GTDB taxonomy): domain Bacteria; phylum Bacillota; class Dehalobacteriia; order UBA7702; family UBA7702; genus Cryptoclostridium. Next base: position 1,655 of record DXZC01000161.1, read on the forward strand.
GTCATAGTCGAGGCTACCGTATATCTCTACAGCTTCAGGCAGCTTTTTCTTGATGGCCTGGCGTTCCGCTTCCAGGTCGTGCCACAAAATGAAATGGTCGTCCGGGGCGGCATTGACGATTGACGCCATTTTGTTAATTCGTGAGGCGATACTGTCCCTTTTTTCTTTGGCCGCGTCTCGCAAACCCATGGAAGCCTCACGGAATAGCCGCGGTTCTCCGTATTTGTCAGCCGCGGCCCCGGTATGGTCTACCGGTATTTCATGGTATCTAATGTCCAGGGGCGGCAAGACATAGCCCTCGTCAGAGTAGCCCAGGTCGGAAGGTTTTGTGATATACAAGGCCCAGGTTGAGACCCAAAGCCAAAATTCATCTTCACGGTGGGGGTATAGGGTAAGGTGATTCGCTTTCTTGCTATCCCGTTGAAAAAAGCGGGTTAAGGCTTGTCCGGTATCCATGATTTCCAGGAAGCCGGCATAATGGATAAGCTCTTTATAGCGGTTAGGCGCTGGGGTCGCGGTGGCTACCAATTTAAAGGGAACGCCCTTAAACTTAGTGAGAAACTCTTGATAGGTTTTACTGCCGAAGCTGCGTAACACAGCGGCTTCGTCCAGGGATATTGCCGTAAAGTACCCTGGGTCAATGTCGCCGTCTCGAACGCGCTCATAGTTTGTTATCATGATATTGCTTGCCGCTGCTCTTATCTCGTCCATATTGCGCACATAGGGCGGTTCTTCCAGGCCCAGGAGATTTACAGCGTCAGAACTAAATTCCTGTTTTACGCCTAAAGGCAAGACAATTAGGGCTTTACCGCCTGTATGCTTGGTAACGAGGCGGCAAAATTCCAGCTCCTGAATTGTTTTACCCAGACCAAACCTTTCAAACAAAGCCCTGCGTCCGCCTTTGACCGCCCACTGCACAGCGTCTCTTTCATGAGGCGTTAAGACGGGGTGTATTTCAGACTGGGGAATATAGAAGCCGGTTGCCGGGGCGACTTCGATTTTTGTCGCTAAAAAGTCTTTATACAACACTGTCGACCCTCCATTCCCACAGGGAAACATCTCCCCCGTAAGAGCCGTGGCGACAAACCGCGCAGGGTTCCTTATCACTCCTTCTGGTCATGTATTTACATACCACGCAGGGATTGCAGCTCGCTAGTTCCATATCTCTTTGGGCCGCTGCCAGCTCTTCACGCTGGTTGTTAATTATGTAATCCTTGTACTCAATGATAGCCAAGGCCTCTTTGCTTAATTCCGCTTTCATTTCTTCCTCCTTTAGGTTGCCCATTAATTCACCTCAAACATATCGTCATCAAAAATATCGCTCTTCTGGTCGCCGCGGTATTTCCTTTTCTCCTGGCTCTGGTTCTCTAATATTTTTCTGATATATGCAATGGCGGTTTTATCCCGTTCCAGGGCCTTCATCGTAGCGGTAAAGGTATTGTTAACGCCGTATTCTTTAGCCAGACTGGAAAAGGATTCACTTTCAATGGTCGTTAAAGACCGATTTACAGCTTTACCGTACAACTCGTAAATGTTCGATAAAGTTAAGTCGTTATTGTTGTCGCCGGCGGCGGCATCATAATGTACTTTACTTTTATGTACTTTTGTTTTCTTTTCTTTTTGTCGTTTATAATTCAATTTATCTGCCGAATAATGCAATTCGTCCGGGGTGTAATCGGAATTTAGGGTGATTTTAACCAGACCCTTGCATTCGTGTTCTTGCAAAAGCCAGTATTCCGCTATAACAGACTTATCTACTCGTTCTGATATGGCAATCCAATATCTACGCTGAATACCTTTACTTGACAAAACTCCCCACCTATCAAATAGCCCCTTATCAAAAAGACCGATTTGTAAGCAGTAGCCCACAACTTCCTTTATTGTGCCGGCACCCATGAAGCCGCCCATTTTCCTCGCTGTCGTTGCACAGTCATCATAGCACCATTTGTAAAAGTATCCGTCAGAACCATAAGCCCTTTGGCAAAGATAGAAATAAACCCCAAAACCAGCCCAGCCATGTGCGTCAAGTAGTTTATCTATCTTTGTGTCCGAATCAAACATATCCACAGACCACCCGGCATAATCTATGCGCTTCTTAGGGGGCCGCCCAGCCATTTAGTAATCACCTACCTTGTTATCTTGTTAACTACCTGCATATTCCCATTTTACCCACGTTGGTGAGGTGATTAAAACGGCAGGTCGTCAATGGGCGGCAGTTCTTGGCTCGCATAGGTATTGCCGTCATTGTTGTTGTCATTACTATCCTTGCTGCCGCAAAAATGGATTTTGTTAACATTACACACTGTGGCTGACCTTTTTTGACCGTCTTTTTCCCATTCCTCGGTTTTTAGAGAACCCTCAATGGCTATTTGCTGACCCTTCTTGAAATATTTTTCTAAAAATTCAGCAGTATTTCTCCAGGCTTTACAGCGCAAAAAACATTTACTTTCAGTATCTTTGTACTTTTCAGACCATGCAATGGTAAAATTACAATAAGCAATACCGCTTTGGGTTGTTGATAGTTCCGGGTCGGCTGTTAATCTGCCCTGGTAGCATAATTTGTTTAACATACCTCTTGCCATCCTTCCAGTTTTTTTATGCCGCGGCAATAGTCG
>DXZC01000162.1 GCA_019415505.1 Peptococcaceae bacterium
CAGTAAGGTGGTTTTTCGGGAGGGTGGAGAATATGTTTATGTGATCATTAGCGTGGCTAAGGATTTTTATTTCCGCGTACCGGCGGCAGTTTCCTTCAGCGCCGATGAGTGGCTGGCGAATTTAAAAACCTATTGGTCAATGTATGGCTCCAAGTCCGAGGCGGTAAAGAATTTCACCTCCCAGGAGCCGCCCACTGACGTAATATCCGCTCTCAATGAAATGCTGGTGCAGTACCAAGGGGAGCTTTAAGCGTTTAAAAATGCTAAAGAGAAAAGCTATAAAAAGCCGCAAAGTTTGTAAAAGCTAAAGGCAGTTGTAAAGGTTATGAAAAATTGTAAAAATTGTAAAGTCCATAAAGGCTGTGAAAAGCTGTAAAAAGGCTGTAAAAGCCGGTACCAAAACGGTACCGGCTTTTTTTATTTGCGGCTTAAACGCCGGGAGCTTTTCAGCCTCAACCTATGGCTGCTTAAAGGTCCTTCGGTTTCATCTTCCTGTATGTTAATCATATTAAGGAATTTTTTGGTACGGTCGCTTTGGGGGTTGTCCAAAACCTGTTCCGGCGGGCCGTATTCTACCACCACGCCGCCGTCCATAAACACCACTATATCGGCGACGTCCCTGGCAAAGGCAACCTCATGGGTTACTACCAGCATGGTCATTCCTTCCTCCGCCACCTGCTTCATTACATCGAGAACCTCGCCCACGAGTTCCGGGTCCAGGGCGCTGGTTGGCTCGTCGAATAATACCATTTTGGGGTTCATAGCCAAGGAGCGGGCAATAGCCGCCCGTTGTTGCTGTCCCCCTGACAGGGCTGAGGGGTAATAATCCATTCTGTCCTGGAGACCCACCTTTTCCAGGTATTTTTCCGCGATGGCCTGGGCTTCCTCTTTTTTCATTTTTTTGACCTGAGTTAGCCCCTCCATCACATTAGCCAAAGCTGTGCGGTGGGAAAACAGGTTATAGTTCTGGAACACCATGGCTGTATTTAGGCGGACAAAGTTAATATCATCCTTATGCCATTTGCCCAACTCTATTGTGCGGTCATCAAAAATCATCTGGCCGTGGCTGGCTTTTTCCAAGTGGTTGAGACAGCGCAGAAAGGTGGATTTACCGGAACCGCTGGGCCCCATGATAATAACCCTTTGGCCTTTCTCCACGTTGAGGTCTATACCCTTGAGCACCTCATTGCTGCCATAACTCATGCGCATACCTTTTACTTCCAGCATAGACATGGCTTAGTTCCTCCTTTCATGTTTGCGGGATCTCTTTTCCAACAGACGGAGGATTTGTTCCAGAATTATACAAAGCGCCCAATAGATTAAGGCCGCCACAATGTAGGATTCCAAGAACATACTGGTACGCCCGGCAATAATTTTGGCTTGTCCCAAAATATCCGGTATGGCTGCTATAAATGCCAGCGAGGTATCCTTGAGTAGACCGATAAAGGTATTGCCGAATACCGGCAAAGCCACTGTTAGGGCCTGGGGTATTATAACCCTTTTCAGTACCTGCGGTGTTGTCATACCCAGGGAATGTCCCGCCTCTACTTGTCCCGGCGGTACCGAGAGTATTGCCGTACGAATAGTCTCGGAAAGGAAAGAACCTATATAAAGTGAATAGGTTATGAACATAATATAGATTTGGGGCACGCCGCTGACGTCAAAATTTGTGCCAAAGCGGTAATTTATATATCTTAAAATAATGGGCACGCCGAAGCTGGCAATAAGAATTTGCACCACCAAGGGGGTACCCCGAAAGAAAGATATATAAACAGTAGCTAATTGGCGCAACACTGGTATTTTATATATCTTGCACAAGGCGGCAATCAAGCCCAGTATCAAACCAAAGAAAAAGGATACGCAGGCTATTTCCAGGGCTACCGGCACACCCTTAATTAAGATTTCCGGCACGCATTCAAGCATGAACTGAAAGTCAAATAACTGCATTGTTTACTCCTCCGGATAATATCATTTCTACTTAGTAAGGTTGATATTATTCCTGGATAATGCCGCTTTTCAAGTTCTTGGAGTAATCTTCGCCGTTAAAATATTCCTGGGACAGCTGGGCCATGGTTCCGTCCTCAATCATTTCCAAGTAAACTTTGTCAAACTGTTCCCGCAAGGCCGCGCCGTCCTCTGTTTTGGCAAAGGCCAAATAGGTAAAGCCTGATTCCAATAAATCGCCAACTAATTTTAATTCGGAGTCAATGCCCATGATTTCAGCGCGGCTCATCATCATATTGGGTTCGTTGACTGTCGCTGCTATTCTGCCGTTAACAATATCCTGCAGAACGGTGCTGATATCTTCGCTATAATACTGAATATTTAAAACGTCGTTATTTTCTTCGTTATATTTTTCTAAATAGGTGGTATAAGCGTCCCCTACAGTAGAGCCCACTGCTTGGCCGTTTAAGTCCTCCAGGGTTTCTATACCCTCGGTATCTTTGGCCACACAGAGGCGTCCGCCACATTCAAAGTAAGGCACAGTGGCCATGTTGTATTTTTCCACCCGTTCATCAGTGCGCCAAAGCTGGCAGGATACAACCTGGCATTTGTCCGATTCTAAGCTGGGCATCAAGGATTCCCAAGGTAAGGCCACAAATTCAACTTCAATGTTGTCCATCCGTTCAGCGGCGGCTGTAACTACCGCGACCTCAAAGCCCTTTACGGTGTCGTCGGAATCAATATAGGCGTAGGGCTGGTAACCAGTCATGGTTCCCACTGTTATAGTACGCACGCCATCGTCGCTGGCTTCGCTGTTGTCAGCGGTATCATTACCACCGCAAGCGGTTAAGGTAACCAGGGCTAAGGTCATTAAAATTGTTAATAGAGCTTTCTTCATCATATCCTCCTAAAATAGTAATTATATAACTTAATTATAATGCTTTTTTTACAAAAAATCTACATATTTAGTAAATCAGTCCTAAGTTTTGTCGGTAAATTTTTGTGTTACGTTTATTTTTTTGTTTACGCAGCTCCAAGTATATTATTTACTAGCTAGCCTTCTATAAAAATTAAGGAATTGGGGCATAATTTAGAGGCCACATTCCTGGTTTTGCTACCCCGTTACAAATTATTGCTTTTCCCCAGCCCAACTCCTATTACATCAGGCTATAACATAACACTTATGAGGGTAAATATTTTGTGTTTAGTTGACTTTTTTGTAAAAAGCAACTATAATAATTATAATATTAAAAATATTTAAAGGGCTGTTATTTTTATTGTAAAGTAGGGTAATAAATCCAGGAAAATAGGTAGGTGGCAGCCTGGCTTTTGCCGAGCAGATTAAATACTAGGAATGATAATAGGGACACAAACACAATTATAGCAATCAGGTGATATAATGAATGATTTTCTTGCTTTTGTCGTCAAAAGACAGGATAAGATTATTGAATTAATGTTACAACATGCGGAAATGGTCCTTATTTCCTTGGCTATTTCTATTGTTCTCGGTTTAATCATTGGTTATCTTATCACATATAATAATAAGGTCGCCCAAGTTGTACTCTACATCGCGGGTATATTTATGACTGTGCCAAGCTTGGCACTTTTTGCGTTTTTAGTGCCAATTTTGGGTCTCAACATGGCCCCGGTTATTCTGGGTTTGGTAATTTATACTCAGCTGCCAATTATCCGCAATGTTTATGTGGGCCTGAAAAATATTGACCCCACTTTAATTGACAGCGCTAAGGGCATGGGTATGACATCATGGGCTATAAATTTTAAGGTGCGCTTTCCCCTGGCTTTGCCGGTGGTATTCGCTGGCATTCGCACTGCCACGGTTTTGGGCATTGGCATTGGCGCCATTGCCGCCTATATTGGCGCCGGCGGTTTGGGGGTATATATCTTCCAGGGCATTAACCGGGGCAACATGAATATGGTAATGATCGCCGCTATATTAATAGCTTTAATTACCGTTATTGTGGATAAGCTATTACAGGCGGCCCAGAATGTGGCTGAGAAACGTATCTCTTGAGGGCTTGACCCCTCCTTGGGAAAGTATAAAAAAATATATATTATCAAAGATAGGTGAGTCCGATGATTAGAATGGAAAACGTGTGCAAAATATATCCGGGTAGCGTCACCCCGGTGATAAACGACCTTAACCTCCATATTGAGGCCGGGGAAATCTGCGTTTTAGTGGGAGCGTCCGGCTGCGGTAAAACCACCACCATGCGCATGATCAACCGCATGATAGACGCTACCAGCGGCAAAATTTATGTTAACGGTG
>DXZC01000163.1 GCA_019415505.1 Peptococcaceae bacterium
TATTTATATAGCTATCCTGGGCTTTGGGACCGCCGATACAATATGCCTCGCCGGCAAATTGCACGTGGAGGGATGAAGCGTCAGCAGTGGAATAAACCGCCACAGATTCAATGCCCATTTCCCGACAAGCCCGCATAATGCGAATAGCAATTTCGCCACGGTTGGCAATTAAGATTTTTTTAAACATCTTCCGCCTCAATTTCTACCAGCGCTTGCTCAAAGGAGACCAGCTCTCCGTTTTCCGGCAGTATAGCCACAACGGTTCCAGTTAGGGGGCTGGGTATCTCATTCATTACCTTCATAGCCTCTATGAGGCAAAGGGTCTCCCCTTTGCTTACTTTTTGACCTACCTCGACAAAGGGCTTCGCCCCCGGGGCCTCGCTACGATAAAAAACCCCGGGCAAAGGCGCTTTTACAGGTACTCCCTTGGAAATAGGCTGAGGGGGATTGGGTGTAAGCGGTTTACTTGCCTTAGGAGCCGGCTCCCCTGCCGCCCCGACCTGGGCAGTTAAGCCGCCTTGGGTTAACTCAATTTTTAAATCTTTATTCTCAATTTTAAGCTGAGAGAGAGACGAAGTCTCAAAGAGCTCAATAATAGCTTTAATTTCCGGAATATTCATAAAACTCCTCAGGGGTCAGCCCTCATTTAGCATTAGCTTCAAGATATCTGACAATATCCCCCACTGTTTTCATAGAGGCCAATACATCGTCATTAATGGTAATGGCGAAGTAATCTTCCAAAGCCATATTTAACTCTACCGCATCCAAGGAATCAATTTCCAAATCCTCTTTGAGGGAAGCCTCCATTGTTATATCTTGGGGGTCGCAGCTCAATGTATCAACCATCACTTCACATACTTTTTCAAACATCAATATATTCTCCTTAAATAAAAGTTAAAATAATTTAATTAAAATTATTTAATTAAATTATTTTAACTTATTATACCTGAATTTTCTTGAATGTCAAGAGTCAACGCCATTATTCCGGTTTAAATATCTTTATTAGGCAAAAAATGCTATTAGGTCTCCTCAAATTTTTGAGAAGACCTAATAGCCGAGAGAATAATTTAGGAGAATATGCATATCCGCTGATACAAGTAGGCTTTTACCGAGTCGGAGCTACATAGGCCGCTTCAATGCCTTAGGCGAATTTTCGCCCCTCCGGCCCGGCAAAAACCTCCTGCCCTAATTATACATTGCATCCCGGCGGCGGGCTCTCACCACGGTTAGGTTTGTTGTGGAAACCTACCGTACCCGAGGCCGGGATACAAACCTGAGCGGATTTTACCCTCCAAAGAGGGTGACTTTCCCCTGGAGGGACAAAAAGGATAATGGCACATATGAGGAGAAAGCCAAAATTTCATTGATCTAATAAAAAAAGGGAAATAAATCAAATTCCCGGCTTAGGTAGCCTGAATTTGATTACTTCCCACAACAAAGCAATCTTAAATAACTCTCTATGCTAATATTTGCCCTCAGGAGTGTTACCCTGCCGCAGCAGGATAACACCATGGAGTCAAGTAAGCGCAAGCCTATAATAAGCCGCCAGAATTTGATGACAGCAGAACTTATTTTTGCTATAGGCTTTTTGTCATTCTACCCGAGGGCGAAGAGGAGTTTTTGGCTATGGTTTCTATAATAAAAGCCGCTGAAGACAAGGTGAGAAGTCTCCTGCGGCATTTATGCAAAGGTTGCAAACTAATCAAGGATTAATTATAGAAAAAGCCGCCAGAACCAACGGTTTGACGGCATAATTAGCCTAATTGGTTTCTGATGCAAGAGAACGACATAAAGAGTTTATCCTGACTTGTTATCATCACCTTGCTTCGCCTTCCCGTTATCCTTAGATTTCCAGTGGCTTACTGAAGCGCGGCTCCTACTTACAGTGGCTGCCCCGTCCGGGATTTGCACCCGGTTCCTTTGCTCTTTATTGAATATATTTTATTTACTCTATAAATATACCACATAGGTATTTTTTGTCAATACTTTTATTTGCTATATATTATTTATTTATTATTAGCTTACTAGCGTTATTTAGCAGCTAAAGGCTGATAAATAAAAGCTCTGATGTATAAAATTTTATGAAAAAACCGGGATGTACTACAACATCCCGGTTTTAAAATTTGCCAAAATTTATTCTTCATGATGATGGTGATTACCACAACCGCAATCACACTCTTCTTCTTCGTCTTCCTCATCCTCATCGCTATAGACTAATTCGCCCATCACAAAGTCATCATCTTCGCAGTCGCAATCACATTCGCAATCACAATCCAAATCGTCAATAAAAATGAATTCTTCTAAATCACCGAGGTCCTCATCAAGCTCTTCGGCAAAATCTTCTAACTCTTCCATATCTTCCTGAATTTCTTCAAATTCTTCCGCCATTTCCTCTAAAACATCAAGAATGGCAAATATAGCGCGGCCTTCCTTCGTTTCTTTATCAAGGTCAAGTCCCTCAATAAACCCTTCGAGATAAGCTACCTTTTCGTTCATGCTCATAATAAGCTCCTTTCGTGTTTAAGGTCAATCCTTGGCACGTTCGATGTATTCTCCGGTTTTGGTATTAATACGCAACCTGTCGCCTTCATTAATGAAGAAGGGCACGTTTACCCTGGCTCCGGTTTCCAAAATAGCAGGTTTAGTACCGCCGGAAGCGGTATCGCCCTTAATGCCAGGCTCTGTTTCTGTAACAGTAAGCGTTACCTGACCGGGAAGGTCTATACCCATAATATCACCATTGTAAAATAATACGGAGCAAGTCATATTTTCGATAAGGAAATTCTTACCATCACCTAACTGTTCCTCTGTAATGGGTAATTGTTCATAGTTTTCCTCATCCATAAAAATATATGCTTCGCCATCATTATAAAGATATTGCATATTTCTGCGGTCCAAGTGGGCTTTGGGCACCTTTTCTCCGGCGTCAAAGGTACGTTCAACGGTAGAGCCGGTGCGCACATTGCGTAATTTTGTACGAACAAAGGCAGCGCCCTTGCCGGGTTTTACATGCTGGAATTCCAATACCTGATAAGCGTCGCCATCTAATTCAATGGTAACGCCGGACTTGAAATCATTGGAAGAAATCATAGTTCTTACCCTCCTAATGTGAAATATATAATAAGGCAATATTTATTTTAAGGTGTGATTTTATTGAATGGCAAGAATTAAAGAACAATCAAGTCTTTAGGTGAGGCCGTCATGGTGAATACGCCGCTGGGGGTCATATAGGCCATGTCCTCAATGCGAATACCGCCTACCTCCGGTATATAAACGCCTGGTTCCAGCGTAAAGACCATACCGGCGGCAAATTTCAATTCATTTTTCTTATTTACTATGGGGCATTCATGTATCTCCAGACCAACGCCATGCCCCAGGCTGTGACCAAAATATTGCTCCACACCCATTTCCCCAAAGTATTCCCGCACCGCCTGTTCGGCGCTGCAAACCTTTACGCCGGGGAAAGCTTTTCTATAAGCCCGCTGTTGCCCCTCTTTAACCACATAGTAAAGCTGCCGCATTTCAGGCTCAGGCTCGCCTAAAAATACTGTTCTCGTCATATCCGAACAATAATTTTGATAGATACAGCCATAGTCCATAAGTACCGGCTCATGGGCTTTCAGGGTATTATTGCTGGCAACGCCATGGGGTAGAGCGGAACGGGAACCCGAGGCCACAATAAAGTCAAAGGAAGGCCCGGTAGCGCCCTGTTTACGCATATAAAAATCCAATTCCGTGGCTATATCTAACTCTTTTACCCCTTCTTGGATAAAAGGCAATATATGGCGGAAAGCATCATCGGCGATATCCACTGCCTTTTGCAGTAGTTCTATTTCCCGCTGATTCTTGATCATCCGCACGGCCGCCACCTCAGAGCCTAAGGCCACTAATTCAGCGGTCGCCGGTATCTGCTGCTGTAATTCCTGCCACACCTGAACCGTAAGAAAATCATCTTCATAACCTATACGGCCGCAGGAGGCGGCGAATTTAGCTACCTGCCAGGGGCGGTCAGCCAGGATAATTTCACAACCGGGGCATTCCCCACCGGCCTGCTCTTCATAGCGGGAATCCACCACAACATAACATTTTTCCCTGGTGAGAAAAGCGCCGCCAAAAGTACCGGTAAAACCAGTTAAATACAAGAGATTTTCCGGTTTATGAATAAACAGGCCGTCCAATTCTTGTTCCTGCATCAATTCTCTGAATTTATTTATAGATTCAGTCACA
>DXZC01000164.1 GCA_019415505.1 Peptococcaceae bacterium
ACTTTATACCTTAAACAGCGCCTTGTTCCAAAAAATGGCGGCAACATTTGACGACCTGCGGGATATTTATGATAATATAAATGCAGCCTTAAAAGATGACGCGCCTATATCCGCTAAAGAAGGCAATTTAGTAAAAGATGGTTACGATGCTGAAATTGATTCTTTACGAAATATTGCCACTAATGGCAAACAAATGATTTTAGATATTGAATCAGCGGAGAGAGAAAAAACAGGTATAAAAAATTTAAAAGTAGGCTATAACAGGGTATTTGGTTATTATATTGAGGTATCTAATTCCTACAAAAACCAAGTTCCCGATACTTATATTAGAAAACAAACTTTAACAAATGGCGAGCGGTATTTTACGCCGGAGTTGAAAGAATATGAAGAAAAAGTTCTGGGGGCTACAGACAAATTGTATCTTCTGGAGTATGAGGTATTCAATAAGGTAAGGGAGCATATTACAGCTAATTCCACGCGTATTCAATTAACCGCTTCTATAATCGCGGTAATTGATGTTCTGCAATCTTTGGCTATAGTAGCTCAAGAAAACAGGTTTTGTTGCCCTGAGTTGACCACAGAGGGCGTTATTAATATTAAAGGCGGCCGCCACCCCATGGTGGAACAGGTTAATGAAGAAGTCTTTATTGCCAATGATACCTTATTGGACGGTAACGCTAATAAAATTATGGTCATTACCGGGCCTAACATGGCCGGGAAGTCCACTTATATGCGACAAACCGCCTTAATTATTCTTTTGGCTCAAATAGGCTCTTTTGTGCCGGCTGATAGCGCTGAGATTGGTATTGTGGACAGGATATTTACCCGTATAGGCGCCTCTGACGATCTAGTGGGCGGTAATAGTACCTTTATGGTGGAAATGCGGGAAACGGCAGATATTTTACGCCATGCCACGGAGCATAGTTTTATTATCCTCGACGAAATAGGCCGTGGCACCAGCACTTTTGACGGGTTATCCCTAGCCTGGGCCTGTATTGAGTATTTATCTGATTCACCCCATGCTCCCAAAACAATGTTTGCTACCCACTATCACGAATTAACCCAATTGGAAGATGCCAAGAGTAACTTAAAAAATTACGCTATCACCGTGGAAGAGCGCAACGGCGAGCTGATTTTTTTACGGAAAATCAGCCGTGGTAAAGCCGATAAGAGCTATGGAATTCAGGTTGCTAAGTTAGCCGGTGTTCCTATCTCGATAATTAACCAAGCTAAAAAGATTCTCAAAACCCTGGAGAAAAATAAAATAAGCGTTATTAAAAATGTGCCAGTGGAAACAGAAGTTTCGCTCTTTCGGGAAATAACTGAAATTGAAGAGGAAGTTTTAAATCAGCTTGCCTCTCTGGATTTGGATAATCTAAAACCCTTACAGGCCCTTGAGTTACTTAATGAGTGGCAAGATTACCTAGGTAAAAAACATGAGTAATAAGATAAAAATACTGGAAAAAGCAATAGCTAATCAAATCGCCGCCGGAGAGGTAGCGGAGCGCCCCACACTCATCATTAAGGAGTTAATGGAAAATTCTATTGACGCCGGGGCTGATAATATCCGCATTTTTCTCAAAAACAGCGGCTTTGATGAGATGCGTATTATTGATAATGGCGAGGGCATAGCTAGAGATGATATTGAAATAGCTTTTCAAAGACACTCTACCAGCAAATTGCGGGATATTGGCGATTTATCTACCCTCTATACCATGGGGTTCCGGGGCGAGGCTTTAGCTTCTATAGCCGCAGTATCCCAGGTCTTTCTGACAACTAAGCCGCCAGACCAGGATACAGGTTATAAGGGTATTGTTGAGGGGGGTGAATTCATAGAGTTGAAGCCCGCTCCCTGTAATAACGGTACTGAAATTATAGTGCGGGACTTATTTTATAATACGCCGGCCCGGAAAAAGTTTTTGGCCACGCCCACTCGCGAACTGCGAGACGTCAGCGATATGGTGGGTAAAATTATTATATCCCACCCCAACATAGCCGTTGAATTGCGCAATAATAACAAGAAAATCTTTCAAAGCTCCGGCAGGGGGGATATGCTGGCAGCTATTATGAGCGTTTATGGCCGGGATTTAGTTAAAAAATTGTTGCCTTTAAACAGCGACGGCTTCAACGGATATATATCCCACCCTGGTTATAATAAGCCCAGCCGCAATTATTACCACTTTTATATTAATGGCCGTTATATCCAAAGCGACGCCTTAAACCGCAGCCTGGAAACGGCTTACCATACTATGATGCCGGAACGACGTTTTCCGGTGGCCTTTATTAATATCTTAGTGGAGCCATCCGAATACGATATTAATGTCCACCCTAACAAATTGGATATTAAATTTAATAAGGAAGCCAAAATTGAGGAAAAGCTTATTGAGGCTGTAGGAGAGGCCCTGCTGGCCACTGATAGAAGTTATGGTGAGGAAATACGTACCCGCCATAAGCTAGCGTCTCCTTCAGGTCAGTACGATTATACGCAACAAGACGGAGTTGTGGAAAATAGCTTGTCTCGCAATACTGGCAATGAAACTGAAGCTAATGATCAGCCACGGCCTAAATCCAATCATGCGGTTAAACCTGATAAGTTTGTTGAGTTGCGGGAGAAAAGCCCGATTAATTTACAGGATATAGCGAAATTTGCTTCACCAGCTTGGCAGGAGCTTACCTACTTAGATGTTGACGAGGTTACATCGGAAACAAAACGCCAGGAAGCCAAGGTCGTTAATAACAGTATAATCGAAGCCTTTAAAAATACTGATTCTGAATCGGAGATTGACGCTAAAATACGTAAAACGTTATTGCAAGATGACAGAACTTTAGCCTTGGACACAACTTTTGATGAGTTCACAAATAAGCAAAAGCTTGATTTAGAATCTGGTTTTTATTCCTCACTCTCTATTTTAGGTCAGTTGGCTGCCACCTTTATTGTGGCAGCCCAAGAAGACGCCCTGTACCTCATTGATCAGCATGCAGCTCACGAAAGATTGCTCTTTAATAAAATAAAAAAATCCTTGGCTAATGCTAGCATACCGCGCCAACCCTTATTAATCCCCATGGAGTTTAAGACCAATTACCAACAATATGCCTGGCTAATGGAAAATATTATAATTTTACGGGACTTAGGCTTTATTCTGGAAGAATTTGGGGATAATAGTTTTATAATTAGAGAAGTGCCGGTTTGGGCCCAGGATATTGATATTATATCCTTTCTCTCGGAGATTGCCGATGGCTGCATAAAACAGGGTAGCAAGTTGCTGATAGAGAATATTTTAGAATCAAAAGTTATGATGCGGGCCTGTAAAAGCGCTATAAAAGCCAATAAATATCTGGATAAAAGCGATATTCACTACCTTTTTACTGAGTTGGACTTAGCGGAGGACGCCTTTACCTGTCCCCACGGTAGACCTATCACAATAAAGTATACGGTAGAGGAAATACGTAGAAAATTTTTACGGTCATAAAATATGGAAAAAGTAATAGCTATTGTCGGAGCTACCGCCACAGGTAAAAGCCAGGTAGCCATAGACCTCGCCCTGAAGCTTCAAGGCGAGATTGTATCAGCTGATTCTGCACAAGTATATAGAGGGCTGGACATTGGTACCGCCAAGGTAACGGCAGGGGAGATGAGGGGAGTGCATCATCATCTCATAGATATTGTCGGTCCGGGAACTGATTACAATGCCGCAATGTTTTGCCAAGACGCCAAGTTGGCCTTTAAACAGATTAAAGCTGCTGATAAATATCCAATCTTATGCGGTGGTAGCGGTCTTTATATCAATTCCCTATTATATAAAGGTTACGACCTAGGCAGTACAACAGGGAATCCCGAAAAACGGGCCTATTACCAAGGTTTGGAACGGGAAAAAGGCGCCGGTTACCTTTACGGGCTGTTGCAATCAAAGTTTCCTGTTCGGGCCAGTAAAATTCATCCCCATGATTATCAAAGGATTTTGAGAGCTTTGGAAATGCAGGAGGATATGCCAGCAGAGAACCAAAAAAACTTGTGGCACACTAATTATGATTTGCGCATTTTTGGTTTGAGCCGCAATAGGGCTAGCCTTTACCAAGCTATTGAAAAGCGGGTGGATTTAATGTTTACCCAAGGTTTAGTAGGGGAGGTGCAGTCAGCTTTGGCAGCAGGTTATTCACCTGCTGGTAATGCCATGGCTGCCCTGGGATACAAAGAGATATTGC
>DXZC01000165.1 GCA_019415505.1 Peptococcaceae bacterium
CGGAGATGTGTATAAGAGACAGGCTAATAAGGAACGCTTCTATGCTATGAAGAATAATTACACAGTTGCGGATATAGCAGCGGCCAAAGAAGCCCTGATGCGCGATGGCTACCAGGCTAAAGTCTATGACGAATCACCACAGTACATACTCAACACAATTTTTACCTTTGCCGAAGGCGGGCTGGAGCAAGAGGAAAAAGTGTACCTGGCTCCCTTAGCAGCCATAGTAAACAGAGGAGAAACTTTAGCAAGCGCAGCAAAGGAGTATTATAATCTCTAATATGACTAGCAAAAAAACAACAATGGCCAGTTTATCACAGGGCTATAGTAAGATTATTGAAGCTAATTTAGAAGATAATATAAGTGGTTGGCAACAGGCCCAAGACTATATAAAAGAATCCACCGCCTATAATCACGGCGAAGCAGCGGACTTTCTTTATATGCCAAAGCTTTTCACCAGGGAAGCTATTGACTTTTTGGCGCAGGTAGGTTCTACCACCTTTAATATTTTAAGCAAGATAATTAGAGCTTATCGCCAAGAGCCGACATTCCGTAAAAGCTTTGCTTTTCCCAAAGATTTAGAGGATTGGCTAATATTACCCAGCCAGTTTGATTGTCAGCTACCTTTGGCCCGGATAGATTTATTTTTTAATGAAGAGGATTTTTCCTTTACCTTCTGCGAATTTAACGCTGACGGAGCCAGCGCTATGAATAAGGACCGAGAGATATATAACGCTCTTTGCACCACCCCGGCCTTTGCAAAAATGCGCGCCGATTATGATATTCAGGGATTCGAGCTTTTTCATAGCTGGGTTCAGGCTTTTGCCGATATTTATGCCAGCTCCGGAGCTGGCCCCCATAACCCCCTAATAGCTATTGTAGACTTTTTGGAAAGCGGTACAACGGAAGAATTTAAGGTTTTCCGCGCCGCCTTTGCCGCAGCGGGCTATGAGACAGTAATATGTGAAATACGCGACCTCAAGCACCGGGATAAAGGGCTGTATACCCCTGACGGACGCAGAATAGATGCCATCTACCGCCGGGCAGTCACCGGAGAAATGTTTAATAAAAGAGCAGAAATTGAGGACTTTTTAGCGGCAGTTCGCCAGCAAGAGGTCATCTTAATCGGTCCCTTGGCAACCCAGGTTATTCACAATAAAATACTGTTTGAAGTTATACAGCGCCAAGAAATTTTAGACTGCTTGACTAAGGAAGAGCAGAGCTTTGTTAAGCGGCATTTTCCCTACACCTGTAAATTACAAGAAGGTGCAAACCTGGAGCAAATAGCAAATGACAAGGACAACTGGTTAATTAAGCCTGAAGATTTATACGGCTCCAGAGGGGTATATGCCGGAAAAGACCAGAACAACACAGCTTGGCGCCATCTGATAGCCCAATATGCAAACCAAGGCTATTTAGCCCAAAAGTATCAAAAACCCTATGTTACGACTAATTACGATTTTAACGCTACACCCAGCAGACAGAGCTACAATAATATTACCGGGCTTTACCTTTACAATGGCGCTATGGCGGGAATTTATTCCCGAGCAGGCCAGGAAGGCGTTATTTCCTCTCTACACGGCGGCAGGACTATGACTTCAGTATTAGCCACACCGTTAAACACGGCGCTGCCAGCGGAAAATAAGCATTAAAAGAAACCCAGCGATATTAATTAAAATATCACTGGGTTTTTATTATTCCACAGACATATTGTTCATATCAGCGTAACGCCAGGTTACTTCAGCGCCGTCAACAGCGGATATCTCAGACGCTGATTCCATAATCATTTCGCCGTTAACGAGATAAATCCAGCCGTAAGTATCGCCATAGTCGCCGGATGCTATGTTGTTAATTGAGTTAACCGTGACATAGGAGGTGCCTTCCACTACTATTGGTATGTTCTGGTCACGGCAAAAGGTTTGGGTACAATCTAAATAGCTATCGCCTTCGTAAATGGCCGCCTCACCGGTTACATTATCCCCTTCGGGATATTCGAGGGTTACTTTTACAGCGCCGACAGCCTCGCCTTTGTCCTCACCGCCGCCACAGGCGGCAAAGGCAAACAGTAATACTAATAAGGCTAGGCCAATAACTGACAATTTAGTTTTCCGCATCATAATAATTTATTCCACCTCAATTCATTACATTCAGGGCAATAGATGGTAGTTAAATACAAAATTCTGACCCTAGTTCTCTTAACACCGTTCTAATACCTCTTAAAGCCTTTCTCACATTATAGCTGATACTTTTCCTCTTTGTCAATGAATATCTATTTGCCGGGGCTAAAGTTTAAATACTACTTGACTAAAAGGCAATTTAACGCTAAAATATTAAGGCATGATAATTATGCTACTGTAGCTCAGTTGGTAGAGCAGCTGATTCGTAATCAGCAGGTCGTGTGTTCAAGTCACATCAGTAGCTCCATATGGCCAACCCCCGGAGTATTGAAAAGTTTTTATGGACTGTCCAACATTCCGGGGGTTGCCTTATGCCAAAAAGTTTAATTTTATCAAGCTTACCGGCATTTTACACTTATTTTGGGCTATCGGTACTCAATAATGAAAAAATCGAAATCAAGAGTGGATAAAGGGAAATGGATCAGTTATGAACTCTGCATCTATTTACCCCACCTTGCTTTTCTTGGCGTCATACAGCGCTTCAAATTTGTCAAGTGTTTTGTATATCAGTAGGCTTTGGGGTCTTAGGGGTATTATAGAAGTCAATGTAACTTGCCCAAAAACTGCCGCTCTGACCTGTACGGGTAGGTAAAGCTCCTCCCGCTTCATTGAGGCAAAAAATGATTCTGCAACGGCGTTATCATGGAGCCTGCCTGATTTGGAAAATGATTGAACAACCTTGTTCATACGCAGCAGTTCTAAGCGCCTTGACATATACTGGGCGTCTTGGTCGCTGTGAAAAATCAGCTGCTGAGGGGCATTTCTATTTTGAAATGCTCGCTTGAAAGTAAATAATCAGGTAGACGCGAATCAAATGTATCAATTCATCCTAATACAATCCTTCGGTTCCTTCGCAATGCCCGACCGTACGATAATTATTCCGCCAATATTATATCTTTTGGAAGAAAGCGGTATTCTGAGTTTCGGTAATAATAGTAAACAAAGGCAAAAAGCGCCAGATTTATAAAAGTTGTCAGCAGTCCGCCTTCAATACCGAAAGCTCCACCGTTGAGAAGGTTGTCTGTGGGGAAGTCGGTCGAAAGAAGAGAATCAATACCGGTCAAGCCACTGACCGGCATGCCGTAGATTGAGGACTGAAAAATGTTCCATGTGATATGGTAGCCAATGCACATCCAAAGGTTACCCGACTTGTAATACATCCACGAAAATACTATTCCAATCAGGATAATATTTAAAATGGACAGAAAGGTCACTCCGGGGTTCGCTAGATGAATCAGGCCGAAGATGACTGACGGGACTAACAGGATAAGGCACACATTGTTGGTCCGCCGCAGTGTGGACATAATAAACCCTCGGTTCATCAGCTCTTCCCCGATGCCAGTGAATAAAAAGATAATAACCCACCAAAACCACGCGGATGTGAATCGTATCTCCACAGGAGCAACAATAGCATTGCCGCTGAGCAAGAGAACTACAAAAATTACGGAGCAACACACAATACCCAGCAACATTCCAACCAGGCCATCGCGGTGGAAACGGGTTTTGAAGCTTCGCAGACCTATGTCCTCCCATTTTTGCCGCATGACTTTCCACGCCAGCAAAACAACAGCAATCATGATGACATCCAGCAGTAGTTGCAAAGCAATCGGCAGGAACGTTTCATCGAGCCAACCGACCAGCGGACTGTAAAACCCGGTCGCGGGGTCAATGTCGCCAGTAAGGCGCAGCACAGCGCCTAGCGCTTTGATCAGCCCCCACGACAGGACATAGTTCAGCCCAGCGATAAGTACTAAACAAAGCAAAATAAGCCAGCCCGAACGCACGTTCCCATGTGGGTTTTTAAAAATTTTCATATTTTACCTCACAGTTTATGACTGCCATAGCCGCATCATTGTTGCGTTTTATTAATTAT
>DXZC01000166.1 GCA_019415505.1 Peptococcaceae bacterium
GTGTGAGGAAAATGTTAGGGCTAGGCTCAATAAAGCGCCTTATCCGCCTATACCCGCCACTATTGAGGCGGCCAAGGAGAAGTGCTTAAGATATGACCACGCTTTTCTTTTTAATACTGTGACTGAGGTGCGGGACGCCTTGGATATTTGCGCTTGCGCCGAGGCCATGGCGGAGCATGAAAATTTGGCTTATGAGTTACAAGTAAAATTCCGGGAGCACTTTGGCGACGTTTTAACCCTAACCATCGACTGCCGCCGTTGTGCGGATTGCGACTGTCCCGAGGAACCATGCCGTGAACCTAAGATGATGATGGGTACCATAGAGGGCCATGGCATACAGATTATGAAAACACTACTGGATCTAGGCATTTGTTATGACTATGGCAATAAGGTGGCAACTTATTTTACGCTGGTTTTATTTAATGCGCCTTCTAAGGACAATGAGTGTCTTGGCTAGAATCTGGCTGTGATTAATTTGCGCCAATAAAACGGGAGGCAGCTGGTTTTTTGGCCTATTGCTAAAGCCCAATAGTTATGGCAAAGCCCCAATTTAATAATTTGTTGCATTTCCGGGCGAAAACTTAAAGTATATATTATAATGAAGATATTAAAAAACCTGGCGTCCAGGTTGGCATAATGATTATCAACCTCTTTTCGGAATTTGAGTTATAGCTCTGGAAGTTTGGGGCCTGGAGTAGGAGAGGGCTATGGTTTAACCGTTTACCTGTTTTGTCTGTAGGTTTATATGCAGCCCAATGTAAAACCAAGCCGTTGTTTGCCAAAGCGCTATTTTCGTTTTTTAGGGCAATAAGGTGCTATTACGGCTCTGTTATTTTATAATAATCCGCCATGGTTTAAAGACAGTAAATAATCCACTTGTTTTTTACTGGTAATCTGACTAGTGAAAGAATAATAATTTAATTGAGGATAAATATAAAATGAAAGATATGAAAAATTGCAAGCTAATAGCTTGCCGTACTATGGAAGATGAGATACAGTCGCTTATACCGCCGGATTTGGACTGTGAATATCTGGAGTATGCCCTGCATAATACGCCGAAAATATTAAAAGAAAAATTGCAGGAAGCCTTTACTGCTGATACTGACCACGATACCATTCTTTTAGGTTATGGCCTTTGCTCCAACAGCGTTTTGGATATTTCCTCTCCCCGTCATCGTCTGGTTATACCACGGGTACACGACTGCATTAGTTTATTTTTGGGCTCTAGGAGCAGGTATGATGAAGAATTTAAAAAAGTGCCCGCCACATACTATTTGAGTAAAGGCTGGATTAAGCAACACGGTGATCCCTATTCCGAGTATTTGAAGAACTGCGGGATTTACGGTGAGGAAATGGCCCTGGAGTTTACTAAGATGATGTATGCCAATTACCAGCGAGTTGCTTATATACATACTTTGGGTGATGATAAGGCCGATGTTGAATATAGTAAAGAAGTAGCCGACTTTTTGGAAGTTGATTTTAACGAGTTAGAGGGCAATATGGCAATGTTTGAGGCCCTAATCTCCGGCGAGTGGGATGAACGCTTTATTATCGTAGAGCCGGGTCAGGCTTTTGAACAAGAGCAGTTTATGTAAAATGCGGGCCAGCTTTCTGGATAATTAAAATCCTGTAAGCAGTTATACTCTAATTGAGCGGTATCTTAATAAAGGCCGTATTTTTTTAATAAATTCTAATTATTTTTTAATGACAATGATATTTATTTTAGATATACTAAACTCAAGAAAATTATAGAAAGAGGGATGATATAATGAAAGTCAATTTCCGAAATTCTTTGCCAGTTATAGGACTTTTAATTCTCTGTTTAGGTCTGTTCGCAGCTTGTGGCGGTAATAATGATGAAGGTATAACTAGTGACGAAGCCAAGGCCATTGCCTTAGAGGATGGAGGTTTCCAGGAGGACGGCGTCAATAGGTTGCGGGTATCTGAGGATAGAGATGAGGGCGTAGACTATTACGAGGTGGAGTTCCAGGCTGAGGGCGTTGAATATAGCTATGAGATTGCAAAAACTGACGGCACGATAATTAGTAAAGATAGCGATGCTGATAGTATTTTCGGTGACAGCGCCGTAAAACAGAACGAGAGCGGCACTACCGATACTAATACTGGCGGAAATTCTGGCGCCAATACAACGGGGCCTATAACTGTAGATGAAGCTAAAGCCATTGCCCTGGCAGAGGTGGAGGGCGCTGATGAAAGCAATATAATGATTCAGCAAGAAAGAGATGATGGCAAGGATATATATGAAGGTACTATTATTTATAATGGTGTGGAATATGAATTTGAAATAGAGGCGGCCACCGGCAATATTATGTCCTGGGACGAAAACCGCCAATAACATACCAGTAATCGATGCACTAAAGCGCCAGCTTATCTACTACTGTATCTTTGGAAATGCAGGTCGTTAATAAAATTTATAAGAGGTGAAGCAACATGGTTCAAAAATGTTACTTCACCTCTTTTGTTTAGTTTTAATCCTTGGGCTATTGTGTATTAGAAGATTAATAAAAAGTAAATTGGCAAAAAGTATTAGAAAGATTTTAACACCCAGGCCATATCCGACTTGAGAATATGGCCTGTCCTTTTTAAGGTTATAGTATCTTTCAAGCTGCGCCTAATTTTGTTTATTCCCTAGCAGTTGCCTTCGTAGCTGTAAAAATTTCGCTGTTTATTTGACGATAAACCCCCGCTACCATTCCCTAATGAATAAAGAAAACGCGCTGATTTTTTTATTTATATATATTAATGAAGTAAAAATGTTCCACACTTATACTTAGCGGTTGCAAATTTACCAGTTTACCAGAAAAATTTATATAGGATAACTTTAATGTACTATAAAAAGTACAGAATGTAAAATTTCTATATCTTGGCTTTTAACTTTACCCTTCAATATATTGTTCGCCAGCCGCCGCTAAATGATTACGGTATATTTCCACCACATCAGGAGGAGATACTACCTTGGCTAAATGGCCAAAACTGGTTAACCAGCCGCAAAACTGGGGGCTTACTACAACGTCAGTTGTGACGCAGAAGTGTTCGTCATCATCTCTGGTGATAAAAACATCTTTGCCAAAACGGTCTATTACCACACCGATAAGCTGATTATGAAAACGCAGCTTTACCCGTTGTTCAGCGCCGCTAAACATACCGAAAACCTTACGAGAGTAGGCAGCCACATCGAACTGGGCAAATTGTTCCTTGCCATCCCTTTGTTCCTCTGTAACCTCAATTAGCTCCATTTTATCTACCCGGTAGTGTTTAATTAGATTCATTTCCGTATCATAGCCTACCATATAGTAATTTTCCTCATTCCAGGTTAAAGCCCAGGGGCTTACTACATAAAAATCCCCCGCTTTACGGTAATTCTTTTTGAACTTTTCTGAAGAACTAAAGTTCACTATCCACTCAAAGTAGCGAAAAGTTATCTTTTTACCTTGGGCTATGGCAATATGTATTTTATCTATATTATAATAGATGCTTTCGTTCATTGATTTTATGCGATTAGCTACATAAACCTGTCGCTGTAACGTTTGGGCCTGCTGGACACTGGCCAAGGATTCCACCTTTTTTATCAGTTCATGAGATTTTTTGGCTGTAATAAATCTTGATGATTGTATAGCGTCCACCAATAGTTTTAATTCCGGTAACTCAAATTCTCGGCTGGCTATATAGTAACCACAGCCCCGGCTGCCGCTCTTTTCTATATCCAGACCGAATTCACGCAGGGCTTCCATGTCATCATAGAGGCTTTTGCGTTCTGCTTGTATTCCATAGGCATCTAGCTCCGCCTGAATTTGGGCTAAGGTCAGTCTATGTTCGTCATCAGTTTTTTCTAAAAGTATCTTCATTATATATAGAGCTTTCAACTTTTGGTTATTGCGTTTGGACATTTGGCACCCCTCCTTAAATAATAACATATTATGTGTACGATTTAAAGGACTTTATTGTAATTAATCACATTTTATTATCCCATTTATCGGACATATAAAGTTATATAACTGTCTCTTATAC
>DXZC01000167.1 GCA_019415505.1 Peptococcaceae bacterium
GGATAATAGGATAATAGGGTAATAGGGTAAAAAATAGAGAAAAAGCTTTGTCTGCAAAGTGCTCTGGGGGTTACAGGGGTTTATAAAGGCCTGGCTTCTAGGAATATGGTATAATCTGGTAATTTTAAGGTTTTTGGCGCAAAACTTGCCAGCCTATTTATTTTCGCCTTGGGGTATTGGGTAAATTTCCGGTAAAAAAGTGGTTTTACCAGCGGAGTAAATTTCATTGCTCTTGCGGTCTTAGGTTTGCCCTGAAAATTTCCAATAAAAAGGTAAAAAAATACCTTGTTTAAGCTATGAAAAGAAGGTAAAATGTTAAATAATGATGTAATATAGGACGGGGATATCTATGGCAGGTAATAACAAACTTATTCATGCGTTAAATAAATATTTAGCTGATTTTCAAGAAGCGGAACCGGAAAAAATGGCGGAATTGGCGGGGGGACGTTGGGAGCATCCCAACATATATTTGCCTTTTCTCAATGGCGAGGTGGCGGTAAACTGGGAAACCGGAGCAGTTACGCCGGAGACCCCCAGTATACTAGAGCATATACTCATCCTGAAATATCTCCTAGCTGCCCAGGGCATGGACGCCGCTCTGGAGTCTGATGAATATATTGCTTTCCGGCAACTGCCCTATGGCTCTCACCATCTCAACGCTTTCAAAGCCGAGGTTTTGAACCCTTTGGCTGCTGCCTTTGGCGGAGATTTGCCGGGCTTTGCCACTGCGGCCCAGGCTTTAGGCGGCGTTAAGGCTACTGGTGGTGATTTGGCCTATACTATACCCTACTTTCCCAAAATAGGTTTAAGGATTATAATTTGGCAGGCTGATGAGGAATTTCCCGCTCAGAGCGCCTTTCTTTTTAATAAGCGCAGCCAGTTCCATATGGATACCGACGGTCTTAACGAGTTGGCCAACTCCCTTACAGCCATTCTATTACGGGAGGCGGGAAAATGAGCCACTTTTTTGCCTATATCAGCAAGATGAAATGGATCAAACGTTGGGGGCTGATGAAAAATACCGCGGAAGAAAATATTATGGAGCATAGCTGGCAGGTGGCGGTAATAGCCCATGGCTTAGCCCAAATAAATAACCAGATTTTGGGTAAGGAGGTAAACAGTGAGCATATAGCCTTGCTGGCCCTTTACCATGAGACGGGAGAGGTCATAACCGGCGATTTTGCTACGCCGGTGAAATATTATAACCCTGAGGTTAAAAAGGCCATACATGGTCTGGAAAATATCGCGAAGGAAAAAATTCTTTATATGCTGCCTGAGGAATTGCAGGCCGGCTATAAGCCCTTAATTTTTCCTGATGAAAACTCTGAGGAGTACCGGATTGTTAAAGCGGCGGATAAAATCTGCGCTTACCTCAAATGCGTGGAAGAGTTAAAATGGGGCAATAAGGAATTTGCCAAAGCGGAAAAAACCATTAAGAACGATCTTGCTAAAATGGACAGGGCTGATGTTAAATACTTTATGGCCAATTTTGTGGATAGCTTTGCCCTCACCCTTGATGAGTTAAATTGAGAAAGCCCGCATTTAAGACGGGATTGAAATTAAAAAACTGTAATTTTGATGGAGGATACTATGTCCGGTAACAGGGAGAGATATGAAAAGAAGAGGAACCGCAGTCAGGATAATGCTAGCCAAGCCAGCCAAGATAGCAAGGTTAATAAGGGTAAGGAGGCCCTGCAAAGCCTGAGAGATAAATATTCCCAGCGGTCTAAGTCTGTTAATATAGAGCCTGAGTCTGATTTTGATGAAAATGAATACTTTGGTAACAGTAGTGCGCCTAAAGTGGACAAGCCCCGGGCTGAAAAGGGCAAAAACCTAGAATCAGCGGAAAAAAGACCTGGGCAATATTTTAGTTCTTTTGCAAGTAAACTAAAAGGGAGTATATCAAAAGGCGGCTCGACAAATAGTGCGCCAAGTGCGAAGAGCGGGGGAGAAGCCAGAAAAACTACGGGCCACAGTTCACCGCGGCGTGCTAATTTCAGGGCAAACGGGGTGCGTAGCTTTTTGCAAATTCCCGTTTTAATTGCCGTGGTTTCTGGCGTTTTGCTTATCAGCGGTGTGGTTTTAGCTGTGTTGCCAGGTGATAAGTCCAAAGCTTCACAACCTGTGGTTCAGGTGCAGGATATCTTTCCCGTTAATACTTTTAGCTATGAACAGGGGTTAGTCACCATGGGTTTAGCCTCAGAAGGCGATGTAGCCGCAGGTACTAACAACTATATGGTGCCGCCCAAGCCCAAAGAATACGACCCTATAGTTTACAGCTACCCTGCCGCCGGTAAGAGAGTAGCTCTGACCTTTGATGATGGCCCGTCCCAGGAAATGTCCGACGATTATATTAAGGTATTAGCTGATAATAATGTGAAGGCAACCTTCTTCCTCTTGGCGAAAAATGTTGCCGCCTTTCCGGAACAAGCAAAACAATTACAGGAGGCCGGTCATGATATAGCTAGCCACTCCCTGAACCACTCCGTTTTATCGTCCCTCTCCACTACCGCCTTACAAGAGGATTTTGCTAAATCCAACGAGATATTTAAAGAAACTGTAGGCGAGAAGCCGGATTTTATGCGTCCGCCTTACGGCAGTTACGATGATGAGGTTCTTGCCACTGCCAGGGAATACGGCCAGTTGCCGATTTACTGGAGTATAGATACAAATGACTGGCGTAAATACTCAACTGAAACCATGGTAAACACCATAGTAAACAACCTCTCTGACGGCGCTATCATACTGATGCATGAGGGCAAAAGCAATACCTTAGAGGCTTTGCCTGCTATTATTCAAGCCATTCGGGATAACGGCTACGAAATTGTGCCCTTATCACAGCTATTGAGTTATTAATTTAGGAAAAGAAATAAAAAATATAAGGCCTTTTCAAGGCCTTATATTTTTAAGCAAGTTAGGCAAGGAATGATAGCCAAAAAAATAACCATACAAATTTTTGTATGGTTGGGGAGAAATATATTCTCCCAATGTCACAGTGTTGAATAGCTATTCTTCTACTGTGTAGATATGATCAGGGGGCTGCCCGGTGAGGACAGCCAACACAAATATTATATATTATTGCTTTCCTGGATTACAAGGTGGTAACACGTCGAATATGGAGATATAATGTCGAAGTGAGTCGTTTAAGTTTTGTCCATAAAAAAGTTTTCTTGTAATTATTGTCAGAAACTGCTATAATTTCGCTAATATGTTGATTTTAGGATGATATGATAATGACGCAAGAGAGATTTCTTATGGTGGAGGTTGACCCACCTCAAAATGGCGATATGTCCACCATGATAAAAATAGCTGAGGACCTTCGGGAGAGAGACGTTACCTCCATAACTTTTACGGATTGTCCGGGTGGAGTACCCCATGCCGACTCCATTTTGACGGCGGTAAAAGTCAAGGAAGAAACGGGCATGGACGTAGTACCCTACGTTTGCTGCCGGGATAAAAACCTTATTGCCTTGCGTTCTCAAATTCTGGGCGCTCATGCCAACGGCATACGCAATATGCTGTTTATTACTGGTGATCAGGTGCCAATAGATAAACAAAACACCATAAACTCAGTATTTAATTGTAACTCTGTTAATTTAATGGAATTAGCTACAGATTTAAACCGCTTTGAGCTGGTAAAAAATCCCATACGCTTTGGCGGGGGCGTTAATTATGTGGATGTACCTTTAGATATAGAAATCAAAAGGGTAAAGGCCAAAATGGATAATGGCGCCTTATTTTTTTTCAGCCAGCCTGTCTATACTGAGGAGGACGCTGACAAAGTGCGGCAAATTGCCAAGCTTACCGGCGCTAATATCTATTGCGGTATCCGGCCTTTAGTCGATAAAAGAAACGCGGATTTCCTCAAGGAACAGGTAAAACGCATTAATGTCCCGGACGAGCTGGCCATGGCGTTTTCCCCTGATATGTCCAGGGCAGAGGGTGAGGCTATTGGCTTAGAGCATGCCAAAAAAATGTTAGCCTATATTAATGATTTTACCTACGGTTATTATTTTAACTTCCCCTAT
>DXZC01000168.1 GCA_019415505.1 Peptococcaceae bacterium
TGGGGTCCAGCATTGAGGAGGTTTTTATGCTGGAAGAAAAAAAAATCTTGCAGTAATGAGGAGAAGAGATGCAGATTAAAATTACAGCTGACAGCACATGTGACCTATCACCTGAGCTCATTGAAAAGTATGATATTGCGGTAGTACCGCTTTCGGTACAAATCGGCGACGAAAGCCTGAAGGACGGAGTAGATATTTCAGCTGACGAGGTAGTAGATGCGTTTGAGTCAACAGGTGTCTTGGCTAAAACATCGGCAGTATCTATCGGCGAATACCTGGAGATTTTTCGCAATTATCAGGAAAATGGCTATCATGTCATTCATATTAATATAGGTAGCGGCTTTTCCACCTGCTATCAAAATGCTTGTTTAGCGGCAAAAGAGGTAGAAAACGTAACTGTAATTGATTCCGCCAATCTCTCAACAGGACAAGGCCATATAGTTATTCGTGCCGCCCAGTTAAGAGATGCGGGCAAAACGCCAGCGGAAATTAAGGAGGTCTTGGACGACCTTATACCCCGGGTTGACGCCAGCTTTCTTTTAGATACCTTAACATATTTGCACAAAGGTGGGCGCTGTTCAGCCATAGCAGCATTAAGTGGCAACTTGCTGAAGTTAAAACCCTGTATAGAGGTAAAAAACGGCAAAATGGGAGTAGGCAAAAAATACCGGGGCGATTTAGTAAAATGCTACAAACAATATGTTAAAGACCGCCTGGCGGACACAGATTCTTTAGAAGACGGACTTATTTTTATTACCCACTCGCCACGAGAAGAAGAGATACTAAAAACTGCTCAACAAGGTGTGGAAGCAAAAGATTATTTTAATAAGATAGAAGTAACTAAAGCGGGCTGCACTATCACCAGCCATTGCGGCCCCAAAACTTTAGGTATACTTTATATAAGGAAATAATATGCCCCTTTTGAAAACCATCAAGGATAAGAGGTTAGCCCCTATTATACTGGCAGCCTTCTTTATAGTAATATTATTAATTATTCTGCTATTGCTCTGGCGCAGCGGCCTATTTGCTATGCTAAAAAATCCAGCTGAAATGGAAGCTTACATAAATAGCAGCGGTGGCAAGGGTATGCTATACCTATTCCTGTTTCAAGTGATTGTAGTGCTTTTTGTACCCTTTGCCGGGGCTGTGCCAGCTATTGCCGGCGGGGTTCTTTTTGGCTTTTGGAAAAGCTTTATCATTTGTTCCCTGGGTCTTATTGTTGGCTCTAGCATTAACTTTGCCCTAGCCCATTATTTTGGCCGTCCTTTTGTAGAATACTTTTGCAAAAAAGAAACTATCGACAAATACCTTAATTCCTTTGATGAGAGAAAACGGACTGTCCTCTTTTTGATGTTCTTTTTCCCCGGATTTCCAGATACCATACTATGCTTTATAGCTGGTTTAACCAACATCAGCTGGGGATTTTTTATTGCGGCGGTAGCTTTAGGTCGTCCCTGGGGCTTAATTCTCAGCAGCCTTATTGGTACCGGCGCTCTGTCCGTGCCTATCTGGGGTTACGTACTTTTCGGTATTGTTATCATCGCAATACTGATATTCTCTTATAAATTCGGTCCACAAATAAATGCTTATTTCCACAGAAAGGTTCTGAAAAAATTTGGCGTAATTCATATAAATATCAAGCGAGATAAATAATACAATCGACAGCTTAAAAATAAAATATTAAAATTAAAACCTCAGCAAAGGTTACCGGCCATTTAATCATTCTCGTAAAATATCATATGTTCAGCAGATGTTAAAAGACCAGCACTTTATTGTTGGTCTTTTCTTAACATAAGCGGTAAAACGACCTGCGTCTGCAACCACTCACCACCTTAGGTCTCGCAAATTATTAACGCCATAAAACATTAAAACTGAATCGATATGGTAAATTTAGGCGAAATGAATCAATTAAAATGCCGCAACTATCGGAAATAGTATAGTTACAAGGCATCTAAGTTCAAAATAAACTGCCTTAGCCGTTGGCAAACTGAAAATAAAGGAAAGGAGCAATGCTAGATGAATGCTCTGAGTAAAAAAATATATTTAGAATTATCCCAACCCCGTACTGGTGATGTGACTGCCGATAAAGAAAGACTCATCCGGGCCTTAGAACCCTTAGTTGGTGAAGCTGAATTATCCTATGCTGTTTTACGCCGGGATTACCGCGCCTTTCGGGAGCAAGACTGGCAGATAACAGCCACTTTGGTTTGGACGGGAAAACATTGGAAAATTACCGCTATAGAGCCGGGAGATACCACCACCAAGCATTATGGTGTGGCTGTAGATTTAGGCAGCACTATGATTGCCATGGAGCTGGTTGACCTCAATACCGGGGCCATTATAGCGGCCGAGGGTGCGGCTAACCCGCAAATCCCCTATGGCGAGGAAATTCTAAGCCGCATTTTTTACGGTAAAGATAATGAAAAACATTTACAGGAACTGCAAAAATGTGTTATAGGAACCCTCCAGGACCTTCTCAGCCGGCTGGAGGAAATATCCGGCGTAAAGGCCCAAAAAGCCTCGGTTATGACCATAGGCGGTAATACCACAATGATTCACTTGCTCCTAGGTATTGACGCCTTCTGCGTTTTTATGACCCCCTTTGCCCCCACTTTTAATGATAGCGGCTTCATACCTGGTAGAGAGTTAGGTCTTGATTTTAGCGGACTTGTTTATTGTATACCCTCCATTGCCAATTACCTGGGCGGCGATATAATAAGCGGGCTTCTGACTGTAGACTTAGTGGACAGCGATAAACTCAGCCTTTATATGGATATCGGCACTAATGGCGAAATGGTCATTGGCAATAGGGAATTTCTCTTTGCCGGCGCCGGAGCAGCTGGCCCCGCCCTCGAAGGGGGAATTAGCAAATTTGGGAGCAGAGCTAAAACCGGAGCTGTATCACATATTACCATTAACGACGCGGAATTTTCCTACACTACTATCGATAATGCTCCGGCTATTGGTATCTGTGGCTCCGGGATTGTGGATCTCCTAGCGGAAATGCTTTTAAACGGTTACATGGATAAACAGGGCAAGCTAAACCCGGAAGCATCACCCCGAATTGTTACCAAGGACGGAGTACCGGCTATAATTTACGCTTATGCCCAGGAAACCGCTGCTGGCGAAGATCTTTATTTTACAGAAAATGATATTCTGGCCTTTCGTGATACCAAAGCCGCGGCCAATACCATGGTGGCTTGTCTGCTAGAAGCCACGGAAGTAAGCGTAAATGATCTGGATGTTATTTACACTGTGGGCGGCTTTGGCGAATACATTAATTTAGAATCCGCCATCACCATCGGTATGTATCCTGACGTACCCAGGGAAAAGTTTCGGAGCATTGGCAACAGGTCACTGAAAGGCGCATTGGCCTTACTTACTGATAAGGATAAATTAGCCCAAATTAGGCATATTTGCCAAAGTATCTATTATTTAGAATTTGCCCAATTCCCTGATTTTATTGTCAAAATGAGCGCCGCCAGCTTCTTTCCCCATACTGATTTGGCAGCTTATCCCAGTGTAATGCAAAAACTGGCGGAACTCAAAAAGCGGCAAAACCAGTAAATAACTCAATCTATAGGTATAAATTTTGCGCAACTACACATTATAATTCCATGATGGAATATTTTAATAGTGAAAATAATGAAGCATACGAACACAACGAAATAATGACTGAAATAACCAAGGTCTTGCCGGACAGAGAAGTATTGAAAAAAATGAGCGCCTATCTTATGCAAAAAAAGCTAGAAGCCATGCGTTACGGGTTTAAAGAGGATGAAGAAAAAATTGCCCGTTTAAGCTTTCTGGTTTTTAAAAGGCTCTCGGATGTGCAGAGACATTACCCCTTTTAAACGACTCTTTAGGAGTCGTTTTTAATTTTTTTAAATATTCAAAGCATATGAGTAAGATAAAAGTTCCTCTAGCCCCAAAACAAAATATTCAACAAATAAAATAATTTTTTAACCATTGCAATCTGGATAAA
>DXZC01000169.1 GCA_019415505.1 Peptococcaceae bacterium
GATGTGTATAAGAGACAGGTATTCATGCAGTCCATGGGCCCGCAAGCCATGTTGAGAATATCGGCGTTGAGCAAATGGGGGCTGAGGTGATTCATAAAGCCTTCAGCGCCGGCCTGAATATCCAGGGCTTTGGATTCACCGGTTCCCACCCCGGTTTGTAAAGGAAAGCCATAGTAATCGGCCATACGTTTTGAGGTGGCGCAAGCCCACATCGCTTCAATACCGCCATAGGCCGGGCCCATGTTCTTCATATCATGGGAGGAAAATCTCGTACAGTAGAGAATGGGAGTTCCCGGCCGCAGTAACTGCGCATAAACGATGGCCGCCAAAACCATGGCATTGCCAATGGTATAGGCCCCGGCCATGGTCTGGGGGCCGGAGGCTCCCAGCATAACGCCGCTTACCACAGTACAGGGTTGCCCCTCTTTACAGAGCACCGACATGGCTTCACAAATATCCTTAGCTAATTGCATTGGCCCTACAGTGCAGGTTAAGCCGTGCATAATAGGTTTGTCATACATGCCGTAAAAATCCTGCATAGCCCGGAAGCACTCTTCCACAATTTTTTTGCCGCCCAGGACCATACCGTGCATGGGCTTTTTGCAGTAGCGCAAGGCCACGCCAAGACCATATTGATTCCTTACCTCCGGCGCCACATAGGAAATGTCAATGGTATTGGGGTTGGAAATAGCAATTACGTCGCTGGTTTCCTGTAACTTGTGGAAGTTTACCAGATGCTCATGGCTGGGAGCCTCATATTTACCCTCCTTGCGGATATAAATGGGGCCGTCTGTGGCGTCACATTTCAGTTCTCCGTCCCCAATGGTAATATAACCGCCGTCCCGGTCGTACAGACGGTATGAGCGGGGAACTGTTTTCAAAGCCTCATCCAGCATTGATCTGGTAATATAGACAATTTCACCGTCAACCTTAGCGCCGTGCTGTTTGAATAACTCCACAGCTTCTGGGGAGTGAAAGGCTGCCCCCACCTCACTTAAAATCTTAACGCTCATTTCGTGAATAGCTTCCACCTCTTGATCGGTGCCTATGGAATAATTTAACTTCACAATGATACTCCTTTCCCGCATTAAATGCGCTTTATTTCTGGGTTATGGCGGCTTTTTTAGCTTCCTTAGCAGCTAAACGCGCTGCCATTTCCTCGGCTCTCACTTCCGCGATATCCTGCCGGTTGCGAATTCGGAACCATACGGAGCAAACAATGCCGATTGCGCCGAAAATCGCAATTAGGATAAAAACATTGCGCCAGGCTATGGCCATGGGCAGGTTATCCAGCCAGCGGCCAATAATCGGCGGCAATATGGCGTCAGTAGCATAAATTAGCGTTGCGTAAAAGCCAATGGCCGAACCGCTTAAGTTCATAGGTACCCGGCATTCCCGCATCGGCGCATACATCTGCCCGCGAAACGCCCCGGTAAAGGTAATTTCTAAGGCGATGACAATTAAGAAAAATACAATCATAGCGCTGTTTTTAGGTAAAAAGATGAAGAATACCGCAATAATTGTCAGTACAATGTTTAAGAATAATATTACTTTACTGGGGCCAAATTTATCGCCAAACCAGCCCACAGAAAAGTTGCCAACTGGCTTAAACCATTGATTCATCAACCCCACATAAGCTGCGGCAGCAACGGACAGACCAAAAGCGCTGGTACCGAATGCTCCTAAATAAGAGCCAATTACGCTGCCCACGGTGTAACCGCCCATGGCCATTAAGCCAACCAACCAAATATTGGGGTCTTTCAAGCATTGCACCAATAATTTAAAGGGGTTTTCCTGGTTAATCACGTCCTCTGCAGACTCATCCTTATCATTAAAGGCGAAAAAGGCAATGACGCCAAAGACGATGAGCAAGGCCGCATACATCCACATAACAAAGCGCAGACCGGAAACAGAGTTGTTAAACTGGGAAAACATGAACACAGCAAAGGTCGCCGCCACAATGGCGAAAACGCTGCGGGTTCCCTCCATCGCGCCAAAGCTCTTGCTTTCCGAACCCACTGTACGGCCAAATTGTCTGGTCAGCTTCAGGAAAGCGCCCCAAAACGTCAGGGTGGTTGAAGCGCCCATAATACCATAGAGCAATAACGATATGTAATAACTGGGGAAAAATCCTAAAGCCAAGTTACATAAGCCCGTAACAATGAACGAAGCTGTCACCAGCAAGCGGGGGTGTATTTTATCAGCCAGAATGCCACCGATAAAATAGGTGAGGCAGGAGATTGTTAAAGCTACTGTGGACATTAGAGCGAATTGGGTATTTGTGACATTGAACGCCATCATAAAAGCGTCGTAGTAACTGCCCCGGCAGAATAGAATATAGAATATCGCGTTAGAACCGCAACCTAAAATTAAAAACTGAATCAGTTGCCGACCACCTAACTTACTTGCCATAATTTTTCTCCTTTACTAACTCCCTAACCAATGGGGCAAAGGCAAAGTATTTCTCAGCACCTTAACATTATGCTTTCTCAGCTAGGGACCACTTACGGCAGATCGCAACACCCTCTTGGGGGTTAGTGGACCAGGCGTCCGCACCAACGGAGCTGCACACTTCAGCGGTTACTGGGTTGCCGCCCAGAATAATATGGACGTTATCACGGATGCCCGCCGCCTTAAAGGCGTCAACAGTTTCCTTCATGGCGTCAATAGCCAGGGTTAAAATACCGCTCAAGCCAATAATTTTAACATCATTTTCCTTGGCCGCCGCAACTATTTCCGCGGCGGAAACATCAACGCCTAAATCCAACACCTCAAAACCGCCGGCTCCCATCATGGCTTTGACGATATTTTTGCCGATGTCATGTATATCCCCGGATACGGTACAAAGAATCATTTTACCCATATCCTCCGCCGCGCCGCTAGCTAAGAGGGGGCGCAGCTGATCCATAATCTGGACCATTAATTCCCCGGCAAAAATCAAGTCGCCCACAAAATACTCGCCGGTCTCGAACATATTACCAACTATGGCCATACCTTCTTCACAAGCGGCTACAGCTTTAGCCGCATCGCCATTTTCCGCCACAACCTCGTTAATTATAGCCAAGGCTGTGTCATCATCCATTTCACTTACGGCAAATTTCAGCTTTTCAAAGTCCAGCATAAAATATTCCTCCTCATATTTAGAACCACGGCTTTCTCAGCCTCTAAATTTATAATGTAGCGTGTAACGTGTTACTCAAGACTTTTTTACAGGACCAATTTTTCCCGCGCGGTAAGCTTTGTTATAATTACGGCAGTGCTTATCGCGGTTTAAAAGCGCTTCCACGGCGTAAATAGAGGCATATAAATCCCTATTTTCCGGGTCCATAATCGCGGCGTCCATTCCGGCGGACAAGGCCAAAGCCAGAAAATTTAAATTAACGATTTTCCGGTAAGGCATACCATAGGAAATGTTAGAGAGTCCCGATACTGTTTTTACCGTCGGGTAAAGCTGCTTCACTTCTTGCACTGCCGCCATGAAGGATAGCATACAGTCATTTACGGCAGCCAGAGACAGCACCAGTGGATCAATTAAAATCCGCTCCGGACCAATGCCATATGAGGCTGCCCGCTCAATGAGTTGGCAAGCAATGGCAACCTTTTGGGAGGCGGCCTCGGGAATCCCCTCATTGTCACAGGTCAAGGCTATTACAGACCAATCATTACCCTGCATCAGTGGGAAGATGATATCGCATTTATCACCTTCGCCGGATATTGAATTGATCATTCCACACCGCTTAACCTGGGGCAACACTGCTTCAATAACTTTGGCATTAGGACTGTCTACACATAATAGTGTGTCGGTTTCCTCCTGCACAATATCAATTAGCCACTTTAAAGCGTCAAGCTCTTTGTCGGCGCTTGTTCCGGCGCAAACATCCAGATAGTCTACGCCAATAGCTACCTGACGCTGCACCAAATCCCGGATAAACATATCATCACGGTTGGCAATCGCGTTTGCAACAGAAG
>DXZC01000017.1 GCA_019415505.1 Peptococcaceae bacterium
ATTATAACCCCGGTCAACATGTTGAATATTGCCAATCTGGGATTCGCCCTTTGCGCCTAAGGCCGCCAGTAAGAGCGCCGCGCCGCCCCGTAAATCCGCGGCTTCCACCTTAGCCCCCTCCAGGCTGTTAACGCCCTTGATTACTGCCAACCGGCCCTCAACTTCTATATCAGCCCCCATTTTTTTCAACTCATTACAGTGCTGGAAACGGTTTTCAAAAATGCTTTCCCGAATGATAGAAGTGCCGGCGGCAGTTACCAAAGCAGCCAGAAACTGGGGTTGAATATCTGTGGGAAAACCGGGATATGGCAAAGTCTTTAAATGTAAAGCCTTCAACCTGCCGCAGTCCTTCACCCGCAGGGTATTTTCGCTCCGCCAAACCTTGATACCGGCTTCGTGTAATTTAGCCAACACCGGTTCCAAATCCTGGGGAGCTACATTGCGCAATAAAACATCGCCCCCGGTTATTACCGCCGCTAACAGTACGGTACCAGCCACAATGCGGTCTGGCACTACAGTATGCTCCACACTGTTTAAGCGTTTAACACCCTCAATCATAATGGTATCGCTGCCCTGACCGGATATTTTAGCGCCAGCCTTGTTGAGAAAACAGCAGAGGTCCACCACCTCCGGCTCCTTCGCCACATTGCGCAATACGGTTACGCCTGTCGCCAGGGCGGCGGCCATAATTAAGTTTTCCGTCGCGCCGACACTGGGGAAATCCAAATAAATTTCATTACCTTGTAGCCTGGTGGCCCGGCTGATAAAGGCTCCCCCATGCTCCTCTATTTCCGCCCCTAATTCCCGCAAGCCCTGAATGTGGATATCCATGGGACGGGAGCCTATGGGACAGCCGCCGGGCATAGGAATGTCCGCCTTACCAAACCGACTAAGAAACGGGCCCCAAATCAAATTGGACGCCCGCATGGTTTTCATCAACTCTTCCGGTATCTCTCTTGGCGCGACATTGCGCGTATCGATAGTTATAGTGTCATCTTCAATCCAGACTGTGCAACCGCAACGGCGTAATATTTCACACATTGCCCTTACATCGGTTAAATCAGGAACGTGGTGCAATATTATTTCCCCATCTAAAAGAATTGAGGCAGCCATAATAGGTAAGACAGCGTTCTTTGCACCCTCAGGAGAATATTCCCCCTTCAGGCTAACGCCGCCGGAAACTTGCAAAAGCTCCATAGCGCCCTCCTAAAGTTCCCTTTCCCCCTATTCTTCTTCTCCAATCAGACGAACCTCGGGTTCAAGGATAACATCGAATTTCTCCTTTACTATATTCCGAACTTCGTCAATAAGTGACAAAACATCAGTTGCCTTGGCCTGGCCTAAATTAACAATAAAATTGCCATGCTTTTCCGACACCTGGGCGCCGCCATGGCTCAAGCCCCGCAGACCCGCAGCCTCAACCAGGCGGCCGGCATGGTCCCCCGGAGGATTCTTAAATACGCTGCCAGCGGAAGGTAAATCCAAGGGCTGGTTCTTTCTCCTGGTCTGTAGAGTAGATTCCACTTGGGCGGTTAATTCCCGCGCGTCGCCTTTTTTTAGGGCCAAAATTACCTTGGTAACTACTGCTCCCTCCCGCATTAAAGAGGTATCGCGGTAGCCGTACTCCAGCTCATCTACGGCTAACTGCTTGAGGCAGCCATTTTTATCTATTATTTCCACAGCCTCTAAGGGCTCATAAAAAAAATGACCGTAAGCCCCGGCGTTCATTACAGCAGCTCCCCCTAAACTTGCGGGAATACCGGCCGCCCACTCCAAGCCCTGGTACCCCAGCTTGGCAGTTTGCCGGGCCATTTTTGCTAAAATACACCCGGCCTGGGCTGTAAGACGCTGGCCGGCAATACTGTAATCCGCCATTTTATCACCAATACATATCACCAAACCGCGGATACCGCCATCTAAAACCAACATATTAGAACCGTTACCCAGGACCATATAGGGAATATCGCGTTCCCTGGCATAGGTTAAGGCGGCGCAAATATCCTGGCCGTCTCTGGGCAAAAAGAGGCAATCCGCCGGGCCGCCAATGCGCCAGGTTGTATGCTTCGACATTGGTTCCTCAAAGAGAACTTCACCCTTTACCATCTCTTTGAAACCAGTAAAATCCATTAGGCTTCTTCCCCCTTCAGATATTTACAGAATTTTTCCGTGGTTTTATAAATATCGCCAGCGCCCATCATAAGCACTAAATCGTCATTGCGCACCTGATTTTTTAAATAGTCGAGAATGGCCTCGCTACTATGGCAGTAAACCGGCTCCAAACCTTTAGCCCTAATTTCATCGACAATCAGTTGGGAGCTAATATCGGGTATACGTTCCTCCCAAGCGGAGTAAATTTCATCTATCACCGTGACGTCCGCCTCACCAAAGGAACAGCCAAATTCCTTATAGAGCTCCTTCACACGGCTATACCTGTGAGGTTGAAATACCGCTAAGACCCTTTTATAGCCACAGCTTTTCGCCGCGGCAATGGTGGCTCTTACCTCGGTGGGATGATGGGCGTAATCATCCACTACCATAATATGGTGTTCATCATCTTGCAACAAAACGTCAAACCGCCGGCCTGTGCCGGAAAAATCAGCTAAAGCGGCGATGGAGTCTTTAAAGGGTACGCCCACTAAATAGGCGCCATAAATAGCTCCCAAGGCGTTGGCCACATTATGCCGGCCCGGTACTGATAAATAGAGCTCGCCCACGAATTCGCCCTTAAAATAAACTTTTGAGGTTGTGGTCAGGGCGTCGGCCACAATATCCCTAGCAGTAAGGTCAACTGCTTTATGCTCCAAGCCATAGGTATGATAATCATGCTTAAAAGAGGGCAATATGTCGTTGACCATTTGGTTATCCAAACAGACAATTATTTCCTCGCTGCTATTGCAAAAATCGGAAAAAGCCCGTTTGAGAACCTCGGGACTGTCCTCATAATGCTCCATATGCTCAGGCTCTATATTTGTGACAATGGTTAAATAAGGTTCCAGCTTTAAAAAGGAGCGGTCGCTCTCATCAGCTTCCACCACCCACAAATCACTTTCATCTTTAATAGCATTACTGCCGATAACTGGCAGTATACCGCCTAACACAATATTGGGGTGAAAATCAACTTTATGGAGTATTTGCCCCAGCATACCGGAAGTTGTGGTTTTACCATGCGCGCCAGCCACCGCTAAACCCTTGTTACTGTTGAACAATCGGGCCAATAGCTCGCCTCTGTGGGTTATGGGTATACCCAACTCCTTACCCCGGAGCAATTCAGGATTATCCTCAGCTATGGCGCTGGAATAAATAATCTCCCCGCAATTATCCGGTACATTGTGGGCGTCGTGGCCCATATAAATTGTGGCGCCCTGTTCCTGCAATTTATCCACCAGGTAAGAGGGCTTAACGTCTGAGCCGCTGACTTGATAACCCATGGACAGTAAAACCCTGGCTAAAGCGCTCATACCGATGCCGCCGATAGCAATAAAATGCACAACTTCCTTTTGACTTGTCATGGTAATCCCCCTCTGAGGGCAGTTCCCTCATGTACTATCATCAAATTTACTTAATTTCTTTAATTAACTCCAGACCCGCTTTGACAATTTTCGCCAGCGCGTCGGGGCGCCCCTCCCGGCTCATGGCCTGGGCCATGGCTTGCCGCTTTGCTACATCGGTTATTAGCTCATCTAAAGCGGTGAACAGTGGTTGGGGCAAATCCTTATCCAATACCATTATGGCTGCTCCCGCTTGTTGATAATAAGCGGCGTTTTTTTCCTGATGACCGTGGGAAAAGGGGTAAGGCACCAAAATACCCGGTATACCTTTAAGGGAAACTTCAGCCAAAAAAGAGGAACCAGCCCGGGATACCACTATATCAGTGCGTCCCAACACCACATCCATTTTATCCTCGTATTCTTTAACTTGAACTCCCTTTATACCACCGATGGCCTCAGCGTCATTAGGGTTAAGCTTACCAACCACATGGTGAAACAATATTTTTCTACCCTGGGGCATTTGCCGGTAATAAGCGGCCATAGCCTCATTTATATGGTGGGAACCTTGGCTGCCACCGGTGACAGTAACCACTAAGGTGTCGTCATCAACGCCTAAATATTCAGCGCCAGCCTGAGCATGGGTAGTTTTTATGCTATCCCGTACCGGCATACCGGTTATCTTCAAATTGCGGCAGTTTTTTATCTGCTCCGCTGTAGTTTTATAGGTAAGACAAAGGCAGTCCACCCGGGCGCCTAAGTTGGCATTGGCCTTGCCTATTTCGGCGTTAGCCTCATGAATTAGGGTTTTACAGCCTAAACCTATACCAGCTTTAATTACGGGAAAGGAAGCATAGCCGCCGGTTCCGATAATTAA
Source organism: Peptococcaceae bacterium (assembly GCA_019415505.1). Lineage (GTDB taxonomy): Bacteria > Bacillota > Dehalobacteriia > UBA7702 > UBA7702 > Cryptoclostridium. Next base: position 4,363 of record DXZC01000017.1, read on the forward strand.
ATCCGGGGCAAAATCACGCACCAGCTTTTTAGCCTGGCGATAGGATTTAGCCAGTTTAAGCACTGCCTTAGGCATAGTAAACAGATTTTTATTGCGAATTCCCTCTACGGGGAGGAAATCCGAAACAAAAACCTCATTTTTCATAATATCTTTTTCTATACCGTTTTCCGAACCAATGTAGCGCACCTCAGCCCCTAGTTTCGCGAACTCGTGGCCTATGGCCAGAGCAGGGTAAAGGTGACCGCCGGTTCCGCCGCCGGTTATAATTATACGCATTAACTGCCTCCTTCAGGCAAATATGAAGACAAATTTAACAGTACCCCGGCAGCTGATAAAGTAAAGAGCAGCGAGCTGCCGCCATAACTGATAAATGGCAAGGCAATGCCGGTTACAGGCATCATGCCGGTGGCCACAAAAAAGTTTATCAGGGTTTGCACACCAATCATCGAGGTGATGCCCAAGGCTAAAAGGGCGCCAAAGGAATCGTCTAAGGTCAGGGCTACCCTAATACCGCGCCAGATAAAAACCGCAAAGAGCAGCACTGTAAAGAGGGTGCCGATAAACCCCAGTTCCTCGCCAATAAGGGCAAAGATAAAGTCTGTATGCACCTCTGGCAGGTAATACCATTTAGAGCCGCCAGCCCCCAAGCCTACCCCGGTAAAGCCGCCGGACCCTATGGCAATTAAGGATTGCACCGTTTGAAAGCCGTAGCCCAAGGGATCAGCCCAGGGATCTAAAAACGCAGTAAAACGGGCCATGCGAAAGGGCTCCAGCAAAATAGCCAAACCCACCAAAGCACAACCCAATAGTACCATAGCAATAAGGTAACGGTATTTTACACCGCCCCCTAACATCATAAGAAAAGCGACGCCAACCAAAGCTACGCAAGTGCCTAAATCAGGCTGTAGCATAATTAGCACACAGAATATACCGAGAATACCTAAATGGTAGAGAAAGCCTCGGCCCAACTCGGACATTCTATCACCGCAATTACTCATATTATATGCGAAAAAGAGAATTAAAGCAAGCTTTGCCAATTCCGAGGGCTGAAAATGTATGGGCCCCAGCACAATGCTGCGTTCAGCCCCTAAAGAGCTAACCCCGGCGCCAACTTTAACTAAAACCAAGAAAATTAACGCCACAATTAAACCCGGCCAAGCCAATTTTTTTAAAAACTGGTAATCTATTTTTAAAAGCAAAAACATTAACACTAAGCCTAAGGCAGCCCACAAACATTGCTTTTTTAAATAATAGAAACCATCGTTAATACTACTATCCGCCGCCATATATTGGCTGGCGCTAAAAACCATAATAATACCTATGGTAAGAAGCCCCAAAACGGAAAGGAGCAGCAAAATATCAGGTTGCCGTTTCCTCTTTAGCGGTGCGGCCATTGGTTTTCCTCCCTTTAAGCTTTAACACGTTGTCTTTGAAAACCTCTCCACGCTCTTCGAAACAAGAAAATTGGTCAAAACTGGCATTAGCTGGGGACAGTAAAACCAAATCGCCGCCAATAGCTCTCGCGGCGGCAGCCCCCACAGCCTCTGCCATATTATTTACGATTTCGTACGATTCATAGCCCACTTTTTGGACGGCAGCCGCCATCTCCTCAGCACATTCACCCAGCAGAACCAAATACTGCACCCGCTCCTTAATAACTTGGGCAAGGTCGGTAAAATCCGAGCCCTTGTTTCTCCCGCCGGCTATGAGTATGATGGGAGTATCGTCATAGGAAGCCAGGGCTTTTAACACAGAATCTGGATTGGTAGCTTTTGAATCATTAATATAAGTTACGCCCTTAATTGTGGCCACCTTTTCCATGCGGTGCTCCACGCCCTTAAAAGTTTTTAAGGTCTTTTTAATAACCTTATTATCCACATTGAGCAATTTTGCTACTGTTATGGCTCCCAGGGCATTTTCCAAATTATGGGGGCCAGGCAACAAAATATCCTGACGCTCCATTATCTTTTCGTCCACAGTGCCAGCGTCTTGGCCGTAGCGGTAAATTATAGTATTGTCCTGTAAAAAAGTGCCGGCATATAACACGTCCCGGCAGGAAAAAAATACCGGTCGCGCCTTGAGATTATCAGCTAAAGAAGCTATATTAGGGTCGTCATAATTGAGAACAGTAAAATTATTTTTGCTTTGGCATTTAGCCAAATTAGCTTTGGCCGCCAAATAGTTGGCCATGGAGCCATGCCGGTTTAAATGGTCCGGCGTTAGGTTAAGAAACAATGCCACCTTGGCGTCTAGCTTGACAATGGTCTCCAACTGAAAGCTGGACATTTCCACTACAAAGTAATCATATTCCTCACCCACGGCTTTTAGGAGAGGAGTGCCAATATTTCCCCCCACAAATACCTTAAAACCGGCATTTTTTAAAATTTCCCCCACTAAAGTGGTGGTAGTGGTTTTGCCGTTAGTTCCCGTAATGCCAATTATCGGCGCCTTTAAAAAACGGGCCGCCAGTTCCAGCTCACCCCAGAGGGGAATACCCTGTTCCTGTAGGGCCAGAGCTAACTCATTGGTCAGGGGTACGCCGGGGCTGATAACGGCAAAATCGTACTTAATGGCCGTTAAATCCGGCCTTTGGCCCAACCAAAAAACAGCCTGATTTATTTGGCCATAAGTTGGTTTTTCCGCGGGGCTATCGTCATAGAGATCCACAGCCGCGCCGCGCTCCAGCAAAAACTCAACCGCCGCAACGCCGCTTTTGCCGCCGCCCAGAACCAGTACACGCTTATTTTTCACACGCATTTTACTACCTTCTTGCTAACTTTTATTACCTACTTATTAACAGACATTTTTATTCTATGTCTCGCCTCAGAAATAAATGAGCAGACCTATTACCATAAACACACATGCAGCCAGCCAGAAAACAAAAACTGTTTTTGTTTCTCCCCAGCCCAGGCCGTTTTCCACCTCAAAACTGTGATGAATCGGCGCCATGGGAAAAACTCGTTTTTTCGTGAGCTTAAAGCCAACCACCTGAATCATTACGGAAAGGGCCTCAATAACATAAACGCCGCCAATAACTATGAGCAGCAGCTCTGTGCCGGTGAGAATTGAAAGTACAGCTAAACCGCCCCCCAAAAACAGGGAACCAGTATCACCCATGAACACCTTGGCCGGGTGGTGGTTAAAGACGAGAAAGGCCAAGCAAATCCCGGCCATGGTACCGGCAAAAATTGTTAGAGCGCCGTAGCTTATACCGGCAAAAGGCGGGTTGCCAATACAGTTAAAGGCTATAATGCCATAGCCTAAATAGGCAAAAAAGGAAGTTCCCGCTGCCAGGCCGTCCATGCCATCGTTGAGATTAACGCCATTGGTAACTCCAGCCACCAGAATAAAGGCTAAAATATAGTAGAAAACCCCGGCTTGCCATTGCCCTAAAAAGGGTACGGTAAGTTCAGTTCCTCGACCTAATTCCAGGGTAGCGCCGAATATCAGCAAAACGGCGATTAAAATTTCCCCGGCCATTTTTTGCCAAGCTCGTAAGCCGAGGGATTTGCCGTGAATGGTCTTTAAAAAGTCATCAGCAAAGCCCAATAAGCCGTAGAGAGTGGTAAAAATTAGGGCAAACCACATGGTTTTAGATAAGTCTCCCCAAAATAGGTTAACCAAAATTAAATTGATTATGAAAATCAGACCGCCCATCGTAGGCGTACCGCTTTTCTTTAAATGTGATTGAGGCCCGTCAGTTCTGACGTTTTGTCCAAAATTAAGCTTCTTTAAAATAGGTATGGCAATTATCGCCAAAACTATGCCAGCAAGTACGGCGGTAAGTAACGGCCATAAAAAAATTTTCATATTATCCCAACCTCTTGTTTATTTACTGTTTTTCCGGGCCAGCAGAGCCTTTTCCGCTTCTTCAAAGTCATCAAAATGCACCTTTTCCCGGCCAATAATCTGATAATCCTCATGTCCCTTGCCGGCTATAACCACTAGGTCCTCATCTTGGGCTAGAGCTATAGCCTCTTTAATGGCCTCCCGGCGGTCCGGTATAACCAGGTAATCGCCGCCGCTGTCCTTTACTCCCTCCTCCACCATGGCTATAATAGCTTCCGGGTCCTCGGTGCGGGGATTATCCGACGTTACCACTGCTAAATCCGCTAGGGAGCCGCCAATTTTGCCCATTATGGGCCGTTTGGTCTTATCCCGATCGCCGCCGCAGCCAAAGACCAGGATTAACCGCCCCTTTTTCATGGCCACCGCTGTATTGAGAATATTGCTTAAACCGTCGGGGCTATGGGCATAATCCACAATAACTGTCGGCCCAGCGTCGGCCTTGACCTTTTCAAAGCGTCCCCTAACCTGCTTTACCTGGGCTAGGGCTTTTAAAATATCCTCTAACCCCAAGCCCTCACATTCCAACATGGCAATGGCGGTTAAGGCGTTATAAACATTAAAATTGCCTAAAAGCGGCGTATAGACCGGAAAAGTTTCCCCATTTCTGGTCAGCTTAAAGGAGGTGCCCCCCTGGTCCACTGTAATGCCAGAGGCATAATATCGCGCCTCTGGGCTAAGGCCGTAAGTAACTGTCTTTACCTGTGCAGCTTGGAGGAACTCGGCGCCAAAGGGGTCGTCTCTATTGATTACAGCGTAAGCGTCGGACCTTAAATCAGTAAAAAGCAGTTTTTTGGAATCTAAGTAGTCGGCAAAATCATGATGATAATCCAGGTGATCCTGGGTTAAATTGGTAAAGGCGCTGCCGGAAAAATCCAGGGCGGAAACACGGCCTTGCTTTAAACCGTGGGAGCTTACCTCCATTACCGCGTAAGTACAGCCGCTGTCTACCATCTCGCGCAGATAAGCCGAGATCTCCAGGGATTCCGGCGTGGTGCCGGTGGCGGGAATAACCTTATCGCCAATGAGTATATGGTTGGTGCCTATGAGACCCGCCGGGCGGTGGCAAGCGTCTAATATTTCTTTGAGCAAATGGGTGGTGGTGGTTTTGCCATTAGTCCCCGTCACCCCTAAAATGCGCAATTTTTTTCCCGGATAGCCGTAAAAGGCTTCCGCGATCCGAGCCAAAGCTAAACGGGGATTAGCCACCAAGAGTTGGGGTATACGCGCTGGAATATTATCGACCCTATGGGTTACCACCAGGGCCACAGCCCCGGCGGCAACAGCTCTAGCAGCAAAATCGTGCCCATCCACTGTGCCCCCAGGTATACAAACAAAAACGCTGCCCGGAACCACCTTGCGGGAATCATATGCTACGCTTTTTACCGTTATATCTGATGCATCCGTTATATTAGATACATCCGCTATATCTGATGCATCCGTTATATCAGTTACATTCGGTGCAGCCCCTGTGGCCTTTCCACCGAACAGCTCAATTATTTCCTGCCATTTCATATCTGTACCTCCCGCCGCCCTAGGCTGCTTACGGAGCCAAGGTCGGTATTTCTTCATCATCGCCGCTAAAGGTTATATATACTGTGTCACCCCTATTTAAAGCGGTGCCAGGAGCAGGGTCTTGGGCCACCGCCGTACCGCTGCCGCTAGGCTCCATAGTCAGCCCCAGGGCTGAAAGTATTTCACCACATTCTAAAAGGCGTTTACCGCTTAAATCCGGGGTCGCCACTGAGGCAGCGGCGCTGGAGCCGAGGGTTAAAATCACTTTCGAGCCTTCCTCCACCTTGCTTAAAGCGCCGGGAAGCTGGGATTCTACCACATCGCCGCTACCGGAAAACTCCACGGTTAATTTTTTCTCTTGCAACAGGGCTTCAGCCTCGTCACGACTGAGTCCTAATACCGAGGGTAACATCAGGGTTTCTTTTTTCAGTTCCTCCTCAGCGGTGTCACCGTCCACCTTGTTAGCCTCTTGTTCAGTTACCTGAGGTTCAATGCCCAGGTAAGATAAGGTGTCCGCCACTACCTTCTGAAACACCGGCGCGGCAATGGTGCCGCCGTATACCGGATAGCTGCCGGGCTCGTCAATAGCCACCAGGCAGACCAATTCCGGGTCGTTAGCCGGGGCAAAGCCAATGAAGGAAGCCACATATTTGCTGGAGGAATAAGAACCGTCGATGAATTTCTGAGCGGTGCCTGTTTTGCCACCCACTCTATAGCCCTCTATATAAGCTTTACTGCCAGTGCCGTTGGCCACCACACTTTCCAATATATTCCTTACCCGCTGAGAAGTTTCGGCGCTGATTACCCGGCGCACTTCCGTGGGTTCTATTTCCTCCTTTACCTCACCGCTGCTATCTTTTATAGTTTTCACCAGGTGGGGTTCCATGAGAACGCCGCCGTTAACCGCGGCGGAAACGGCAGTTACCAGTTGAATGGGGGTAACGCCGTAACCCTGGCCTATATACATATTGGCAACGTCCAAAGGGTTAATGGTTTCCGCCGCCGCTAAATCCCGGAGACTGCCGGGGCTTTCACCAGGCAAGGTTATACCTGTTTTACTGCCAATACCAAAGGCCTGAAGATAGCGGTAAAAGGTAGTGTTATCTTCCGCGTCAATCCTCTGGCCCACCTGCACAAAACCGGGGTTACAGGAATTTTCCGCCACCTGGACAAAGGTTTGACTGCCATGGGGAGTGGTGGACCAGCATTTTATTCTATTTTTACCAACCGCCACAGAGCCGCTGTCATAAAAGGTGTCATTTTCACTCACTACACCTTCCTCCAGAGCTGAGGCGATTGTCAATATTTTAGCTGTACTACCCGGTTCATAAAAATCGCTAAGCGCCCTATTGCGCCACAATTCACTATCATAAGAGCCAAAGTCATTGGGGTCATAGGCGGGACGGGAAGCCAAAGCCAGAATTTCCCCGGTTTTAGGGGCCATCATAACAATAGTGGCGCCCTTGGGGTTGACGGTTCCGTTCATCAACAAATCCAATTCCCGCTCACAAAAGTACTGGATATTTTGGTCTATAGTCAGAGTCAGGCTGTCCCCGTCCACTGGTTCCACATAGCGTTCCGCGGAACCGGCAATCTCGGAACCATGGCTGTCATATTGGGCCAATATATAACCGTCCTCACCTAGAAGAGTTTCGTCATAGACTGCCTCTATTCCTTCTAAACCCTGGTTATCTATACCCACAAATCCTAAAAGGTGGGCAGCCAATAAGCCTCCGGGGTAATCTCTTTTAGTTTCCGTAGTGAAGCCAATGCCCTCATAATTGAGATTGCGTACCGCGGCGGCTTCCGACTCGGAAATTTTGCGTTTAATCCATTCGTAGCCTCGGCCCGAAGTGAGCTTGGCCAGAATATCCTCGGAATTCAGGTCGAGAATAGCGGCAAGCTCATTGGCTATTTCCGGCGCGGCCTCAGCGTCCACCTGGGTTGGGGAGGCATATACGGAATCTACCGAAACGCTGGCAGCCAACACATTGCCGTTTCTATCGCAAATTAAACCGCGGTTAGCCTCCACCGGCACTTCCCGCATCTGCTGGTCCTGGGCTTTAGCCTTTAATTCGTCAGCCTTAACAACTTGTAAAAAAAAGAGGCGTAAAGATACAGCCAGAAAAAAAATGGCAAAAAGTAAAAATATCCAAAAAATGCGGGATCTTAAAAATCTCGGCATGCCCGTCTGGTTTACTGTCATGATGTCATACCTGCCTTTCAAAACATTCTATGAAAGGAACTGTTGCTTTTTGCTTGTCCTTCTCAACGGGTAGTGATTTTTATTGCGGGATATAAAAGACCTTAGCGCTATTATCCGCAGGTACCATACCTAAGGTATCGGTAGCCACGGACTCAATCCTCTGGGGTGAAGATAAAACAGCTATATGCAAGCGCAATTTATCATTTTCTGTTTTTATAGCGGTTATTTCCTGTTTAACAGCCTCTATTTGGCGTCCTTTTTCTTGAATAACATTATCCGCGCCCAAATATATTATGGTTGTAAGCCAAAAAATAAAGATTAGGAAGATATAAAACCGCCAGGGTTTAGCGGCGCTTTTGCCGCCTGATGTCAGATGCTTAACTGTCATGTCAATCTCAAACCCTTTCTCCTACCCGCAATTTAGCGCTGCGGGCCCGGGGATTTTCAGCTAATTCCCCCTCGCCGGCAATCACCGGCTTACGGGTAACAGGCTTAATCAGTTGTTCTTTATCACAAGTGCAAATGGCTTGTCCTGGCGGACAAATACAATCCTTAGCCAAATAGCGCATAGCGTCCTTAACAATGCGGTCCTCCAAAGAGTGGAAGCTAATAACAGCTAAACGTCCGCCGGAACTTAAGCGCCGGGCGGCTGCCTCCATAGCGGGGGCAATGATTTGCAACTCGTCATTGACGGCAATGCGTAAAGCTTGGAAGGTTTTTTTAGCGGGGTGGTGGCCGCCGTCCCGTACTTTTTTGGGAATAGCGGCTTTGACAACAGCCACTAATTCCCCGGTAGTTGTCAAAGGCTTTTCTTGGCGGGCGCGGACAATAAACTCGGCAATGCGTTTAGCCCAACGCTCCTCACCATAACGGTAGATAATTTGGCCCAATTCCTCCTCTGTCAGGTTATTAACTATATCTTGGGCGGTAATGGTACCGCTTACCTGGTTCATGCGCATATCCAAGGGGGCGTCTTGCTGATAAGAAAAGCCCCTCTCCTTGTGGTCCAGTTGGGGTGAAGAGATACCCAAATCCATGAGAACCCCATCTACCTGGGGGACCCCTATTTTTGTTAATATTTCGTCAATATTTTTAAAATTGCGCCAAACAAAAATGACTCGTTCACCGTAAGGTGCGAGTCTCTCTGAAGCCGCTTCAATAGCTTCCTTATCTTGGTCAATACCTATTACGCGGCTGTGGGGGCATTCTCGTAAAATAGCCTCGCTATGGCCGCCAGCACCTAAGGTGCAGTCAACATAGAGGCCGCCTTCCCGCCAACATAAAAGGTCAATGGTCTCTTTTAGTAATACCGGTTGATGCAGAAATTGTCTCATGCTGTCTCCTGTACTTTCTATTTTGCTTTAAATTTCAAATTTCTCCATCCCTGCGCCAATGTCAACTGATTCTTCTGTTTCGGATTTATAATTTTCCCAAACCTCGGTGGACCAAATTTCCATTCTCTTGACCACACCAATTACAGTAATATCCTTTCTATCGCCTAAATCGGCATACTCCCGCAAAGAAGAGGGTACTAAAATACGGCCCATGGAATCAGCTTCCACTTCCTGGGCAGACGAAAAAATATTACGAATAAAGGCTTGGTTTTCCCTTTTATGAAAGAACTCGTTATCAGTTACTTTTTCCTCCACTTTATCCCATTCTTCTTTGGAATACCCGTTTATACAGCAACCGGAGCCTTTCATTAACACAAAATTGTCGCCTAAGATTTCCCGAAATTTAGCAGGGATACTCATACGGCCTTTTTTATCTATTGTATGGTGAAATTCACCAATCATTTTTGCCACAGTATCCCCTCCTTTCGGAAAAAAAATCCTGCCACAAAAGGGCAGGCGAAGGGTAGAACCTCGGGCAGCTCCACCCTCGCAGTTTTTCCACCGTTCTTATATTATTTTTTGTGAACGGTTTTGCAGTTTTTCATTTTCGCCCCTTATCAGAGCTTTGGAGCATTTTGGCAGTTCCAAACTGAAAACAAATTTTTAATTCACATTCACGTGGGTTTCTATAAGTTTCAACTCCGCGCCTTTTTCGGTCTACGGATACCCCGGTTACTATTACCGGGCAAAGCAGTTTTTCTTTTCACAAATCTTTAACTTTTTTGGTTTTGTTTACAGTGGCATGGGAATTCTTGCCATTTCTTGCTTAAATTCACTACTTTGTACCACTTCTTTGATTATAATACCTCAAAAACCATATTTTGTAAAGGGGTAAAAGCAAAAAACTTTTTTTTCACAAAAAATACCAATAAAAAACACGTTTCCTTAAAATCCTCTAAGGAAACGTATTACTATTACTTAAATTATTTTTTTGCTTTATTCGCGGATATTTTTATAACCTTACGTTTTTTCCGGCGGCGGGCAAACCAGAATATAACTAAAGCCACAATAGCTAAAAGCACCAAGGCTTCAACTATACCGATACTGTCGGCTATCCCCACAAAGCCCATAGTAGCTAAAGTCACAATAGTACAAGAAATACAGATACCCAAACCCAAGGCTAAGAAGGAGTATACCTTATTTAAACCCAGCAAATAACCAATCAGGGAACCTGTATATACCCCGGTAATAGGTAACGGTACGCCGACAAAAAGGGTTAAGCCCAATACGCCAAACTTCTCTAGCTCCTTACCCTTATTTCTGGCCCTATCCACATATTTATGGAGGAATTTGCGGGTAAAGGAGAACTTATCCAGCAATTTATACATTGCCGGCCATAGTAAAATTAGAAAAGGTACCGGCAAAAGGTTGCCTAACACGCCCCAAAACCAAGCGGAAAGCGGCTCCATACCCATAGCGATACCAAAGGGCACCGCGGCTCTTAACTCTGTAATGGGAATAGCCGAGGCAAAGAAAACCACCCAGTTTAAGGGCAAGCCCGATAAAAAACCAAAAACACTATCTGCCACTAATTAACTCCTCTCTAAATAGCTACATTAAATTTAAATAGCTACATTAAATTAATGGTATTATTACCTAAAAATTAACGGTATTGCTACCTTATTATACTGGATAACTTTAAGTTCCAAGCTTTAAGTTTTAAGTATTAGCATAAAGCTTAAAACTCTAGGCCAATAGCTGTTATTTTTTTAAACGCCGACTAAAGCCGTGGTTTATGCCGCTACTACCATATTATATCCGTCAGTTCCTTATTATACCTGAATACCCTAATTTAGTCCAGAGCCAGGACCAAAAATAACTTAAAAAAACACTAAATATATTTAAAATTGCCCTACCCGTCCTTGCCGAATAAGGGGCCCAAAACAGTATTGCATTTAACTACCCGAAAGAAAACCCGGCGAGCTTTTACTCGTCGGGTTGTTAAAACTTTATTCAGTTTCCTCAGCCTCAGCGTCAGCGTCTGCTTCAGCATCTGTGCCAGTGGCGGCTCCGGCCTCCGGATTATTCATAGAAACCATCATCTCAGCGTATTGAGCGTTAGATTGGGCCGTGGCCAGAACATCTGACATGGTTTCAGCTCCGTCCTCAGTGCCGGCAGCCTCATTACCCTCAGCTTCGGCATCATCCGCCGGGGCCTCAGCGTCAGCCAAAGGCTGCAACACAGCAACAGCAGCGGACATATCCTCGGCAAGCTCGGTATAAAGCTCTTTAGCCCCCAAAGCCGCAGCGTAATTACTGAGATATTCACTACTCAAAGTAATAGTGGATAGGCTTTCATTAAAGGCGGCCCGAGCAGCTTCTACATCATTCAAAGCTAAATCTGCCCGTATTGCGTACATATAAGCTGCCGACCAAGCATCAGCCTCAGTTTCCTGAGTTGCGTACAAAGCTAAGAGATCCTTAGCAAATTTTTGCATTTTTTCATAGCTTTTTGTTGAACCGTTGTCTAAATAAAGGACTTGGTAGGTAGCATAATCATCATAAGCGGATACCGCAGCTAAAATGGATTCGGCATTATCCTTCTTTACGGCTTTTTCAGCGTTTTCCGCCGCTTTAGCATAGTAATCTATACCCTCGGCGTTACTGCCGCCGCCCACATTGCCAATAGAAGAGCCCAGGTAAGCGAAGGAGCTTAAAAGCCCCAGAACCAAGAGAATAATAAGGATAAGGGCCGGTATCTTCCATTTCTTTTTAACACTACGCAAGTTTTCGATAAACATTCAATATCCCCCTAATTAATACATAACAACACTACAATAATATATTAAAGTGTTGTTTCTGTCAACAAAAAACTACAATAATATGTAGATTAGTCTGTAGATTAAATTCCAGACCAATATTAAGGCCCAAATTATTTCATATAATGGCCCGGCGGGGGAATTTGAATACCCATGCGTTCGGTAACGCTCTGGGCGGAACCGTGGCCCATAGGCTTAAAGACCTCTTTTTTCTCTTTGCCACCGCATTTAGGGCAAACGGAATCCCATTTTTCCTCATATTTGCAAGACACGGTAAATTCTTCTTTGCATTTCTGGCAGGTAAAACTATATTTTGCCATAATAATCTCCTTCTTTCTTATCTAAATGTGCTTTAGAGCATGGGTCAGCTTTTCAAAGGAAGAGGCTTCATGCATGGAAACATAAGGCTGAAAGGCGTCCACCATAACATAACGCTGCCAATCTTTTTGGGCCATGGGATTAAGCCAAATTACTTCCTTTATTTTGTGGGAAATATATTTTAGTTTTTCTGCCGCTTCCTGGTATTCCACAGTTTTGCTATCGCTGAGAATAACTAAAACCACCCGCTTACTTAATATTTTATCATAATCCTGCAAAAACTCCAAGAGGGAAGCGTTGAGATTCGTACCGTCGCCGATACCCTCAATATTACCAAAATCCTCAGCCTTAAAATCCCGTAAATCTATTTTAGCCAGATGGTCCGCGAAGGCAAAGCCCCGCATATTAGGTAATACCGCGGCTAACCCCAACATAAATTGAATTACAAAGCGGCTGTATTTGAGCATGGAGCCGGAAACATCGGTAATTAAAATTATAGTGGGCTTTTGCAGTCTCCGGCGGCGGTATTTTAAATCGATCATCACGCCGCCGTAACGCAAATTATTGCGCAGGGAGCGGCGAACATCCACCGCCTCCCGGCGGGAACTACGCTTGTAGCGCCGTCCAATCCGGGTAGCCATAATTTGGGCTAACCGGCGAATAATTACAACCGCGTCCTTGAGCTCATCATCGTCAATATCTACCATATCTTTAAAAATAAGCTCTTTAGCGCCTTGTTTTTGAGCCATATCATAGAGAATAGAATCCCACTGATCCACACCGGTGGTTTCTATCGGCACAATCTCCTGCTCCTTCATTTGGCTACGCTGAAAATCCAAGGCCCCGCGAATAGACCGCTCCAGCCACTGACGGTGACGTTCGGAAACATTGTAGCCCTGGTTGGTCATTTCTACAAATTTCTTAATGCGTTCCCGGCCCGCCTCAGGCATAGCCGCGTAGGTGTCTAGGTCATCCTGGGAGAGCTCCACAGGACTATCCTTAAACACCAGCTCCTCTTTGAGCTTATTAACCTCCTCCTTCTTTTCCAAATAGCTGTCCATCTTTTCCTCTTGCTCGTCGAGGACAACAAAATATGAATTAAAGGCGGCGGCAAATGTCGGCAGGTCTATATTGCTTTTTACCAATACAGCGGATAAGGCTAAATACACCTGCTCCCGGTCGGTCATATCAACAGCCTGCATGGCGGCGAGGGCGTCCAGCACCTCAGAAGTGCCAATCGACAAGCCGGCGCTACGCAGGATGTGAATAAAGGTTATTATACTGTTTTCTAGGTAATTTTCCATAATATACTCTTAATGATGATGGTGGTGACCGCAACCGCAAGTAGAAGGTAAGTCTTCTTCTTCCACAGCAGCTATAGCCCTGAGCATCTGTCTAGCGCCGCCATTAGCCTGGAATTCCACAAAATCATCTTCATCTTTAAGCAGAACATTCAGGGTATCTTCTATCAACTTTTCCGTAAAGCGGTCGGCATTGAACTCTAACAGGCATTGCGCCCAGTCCAAAGTCTCGGCTATGGAAGGATTTTTCTTCAAAGCAAGCTTTTCCCGCAAATAAGCAACGCCCTTGGCTAACTGCATAGTCATTTCGTTACCCAATTCCGGCACCTTAGATTTAACAATGGCCACCTCTTTTTCAATAGACGGATAACCAATATTTAAATACACGGAACGGCGTTTCAGGCCGTCCGAGAGCTCCCGTTCGCCGTTGCTCGTCAAGATAACAATGGGGATATGGTTAGCCTTGACGGTGCCCATTTCCGGCACAGAGACCTGGAAATCCGAGAGTACCTCAAACAGGAAAGCCTCAAACTCAGCGTCAGTCTTATCTATTTCATCTATCAGCAGCACGCACTGTTTTTCACTGCGCAAAGCCTTTAAGATAGGCCGGGAGAGGAGATAATCTTCGGAAAAAATATCATTAGCGCCCTTTTCCGAGCCTTGAATATGCAAAAGCTGCTTTTGGTAATTCCATTCATACAGCGCCTTATTTTCATCTAAGCCCTCATAACACTGGAGCCGCACTAATTCCAAATCAAAAATCTCAGCCAGTACCTTGGCTACTTCGGTTTTCCCCACGCCGGCGGCGCCGGTAATCAGCAGCGGCTTTTGCAGCTGCAAGCTGAGATATATTGGCACTACTACACTGTCTTCAGCGATATATTTAGCTGCCGCCATTTGCTTTTTTAGCGATTCAATAGTCAACTTCATGTTCTCTCCTTAGTTTAAATAAATATCTCCTTCATAATCAGCCTCAATAAATAAATCCAGGCCCTCAGTGAGAATGGATTGAATTTTCTGCATCAGACGGGTGAGGTTATATTCAGCTGTGAGGTATTCGCTCACCTCTTTATTATGGCCCATTTCCAGGGAAATAGCCTCCAAAGCCTCGTTGACTTCGTCAACACCTTCACCGGAAATTTTGGCGAATTCTAAGGCTATTTGATATTGTCGGTATTCCTTCAGCAAATCCACACAGCGGGGATTTTTGGCTACAACGGCCTTACAACGTAAAAAAACCTCATATTCATAACTTTCTCTGATAGACATGGCAAGATCTTCGGTTTTATCATATATATCCATGGGCTCTACCTCCTATCATGAAAAAAATTAACCTACATTTATATAATATAAATTCCCCATTGCTCTAAATTTACCTGCCATTTCTCTAAAAAAACAAAATTTTACAATTAGCCGGCTAATTTATTACTAAAAAATTTTAGACGCCTCATTTGACGGCAACAAATCGTTGAAGTATAATAAAGTAAATGTTAAAATGAAACAGAAGCTACATTGCAAAGATAACACGATAGGAGATATTTCATGAAAAAAGTGCTTTTGATTATAACAGCTTGCCTCCTACTTTTTAGCGCTTGGGGCTGTATGAGTCCAGAGGAAAAGGAAACCCAAAATCAAATAATGGCCTATTTGGACAACATGGCCGCCATTGAAGAAGAAAAGAGCAAAGTTACCGACTCTGCCTTAATTGTAGAAAATAGCGATGATGAGGAGGAAATATTGACCTTACTCACAGATGATATGCTGCCCACAGCCGAGGCTATTAGCCAATCCTTAGGGGAAATTGAAGTTTCAGA
The DNA here is from genome assembly GCA_019415505.1 of Peptococcaceae bacterium. GTDB lineage: Bacteria > Bacillota > Dehalobacteriia > UBA7702 > UBA7702 > Cryptoclostridium. The sequence goes on from DXZC01000017.1 coordinate 19,516, forward strand.
CCAGCAGCTAAAGGTTGTACACCAACATTTTGTAGACGGCTGGGCCCAATTTACCCAGGGTTTAGTTGAGATGCGCGACGGCTTACAGGAAAAGGACTTGGATAAGGCTGAAGCCGGCAGTGTGGCGGTGCAAGCCTCCCAGGATAAATTGAATTTATATTACCAGGAGCTTACCACCCTTTGTACAGAGCACAATATTAAATTAGAAACAGAAATCCCCCAGGACAATGTCAACACTGAATCATAAAACAAAAGTCACGGTTAATTCCGTGGCTTTAGTTTTGGTTAACATATTGTTTCTATAACGTATTTAAATCGTTCCTATAGTTTATTTTGTTTATCCAGTTTCTACAAATATTATATACCGTAACCGCAAAACCCACGGGTTAATTGACCCGTGGGTTTTTGTCTTATAAGTTTTACGCTATCTGAATTAAAGAGTTTTAGCAAATTCCAAAAATTCTTTGGTGCGTTCCAGCATTAAATCACGCCCCATGATAATGGCCAATTTATCTAAGTCAGGCCCTTGCTCCTCGCCAGTTTTAGCTAGGCGCAGAGAGTGGAACAGATTGCGTCCCTTAATACCGGTTTCAGCTTGGATTTCTTTTAGCAGACGCTTATAAATATCGGAGTTGATGGTTTCCACACCCTCCAGTTTTTGCCGCATAGCCTCCATGACAGTGATAACAATTTCCTTATTTTCCCGTAAATCGGCCGCAACCTCATCGTCATAAAAGACTTTACGCCGATACTTCTCAATAATTTCCGGCAGCTCAGCAAAGCAGGTGATATGGTTTTTTAAAGCATCTATCACCATCATAGCCCAAATTAATTCCGGCATTTTGGGGTTGCGCTTAATCAGGCCGGCCTTTTTAAGAAAGGGCAACCCATATTCTAGCAGCCTTTCGGAGGAGGCTTTGCGGATATACATGCCGTTTAACCACTTGAGCTTTTCTAAATCAAACACAGCCGGGCTTTTGGAAACTCGCTCCAGGGAGAACTGCCGCACCAATTCATCTAAGGTGAAAAGCTCCTCCTCACCCTTGGGAGCCCAGCCCAATAAGGCCAAAAAGTTGACAATAGCTTCGGGCAAAAACCCTTGTTGTTCATAGGCAATTACCGAGGTTGACCCGTGGCGCTTACTCATTTTAGTTAAGTTGCCAGCTTCATCCCGGCCTAAAATCAGGGAGATATGGGCGAACTTAGGCATTTCATAACCCAGGGCTTGATAAATTACAGCCTGGCGGGGAGTATTGGAAAGGTGTTCCTCACCGCGGATAACATGGGTAATCCGCATGGTAACATCATCCAAAACCACGGCAAAGTTATACACGGGAATGCCATCTGATTTGACAATGATAAAATCACCAATGCCATCGGTGGCAAAGGTTACGTCGCCCCGGACTAAATCATGAATCACAACTTCTTCACCTGGAGGCACATGGAAGCGGATAACCGGCTTTATACCCTGGGCCAGAAGCTCCTCCTGCTGGGCGAGGGTAAGATTACGGCATTTGCCGCTGTAATGGGGAGTTTCCCCCTTAGCTTGCTGCGCCTCTTTTTCCGCCGCCAGTTCCTCCTCGGAGCAAAAACAGTAATAAGCTTTACCCTCAGCCAAGAGCTTGTCTATAGCTGCTTGATAAATATCCAAGCGCTCCATTTGACGGTAAGGTCCGTAATCGCCGCCAACGTCAATACCTTCATCCCAGTCCATGCCCAGCCATTTTAAACTGTTTTTGATATTTTCCTCCGAAGCCTTGCTGGAACGCTCTAAATCCGTATCCTCCATGCGCACAATAAATTTACCCTTGTGCTTTTTCGCCAATAAATAGTTGAACAGGGCGGAACGGGCGCCGCCAATGTGCAAAGGCCCGGTAGGGCTGGGGGCAAACCTTAAACGATAGTCTTCCATTTCTTCTTTATTCTCCTTAAATTATAATGGCGTAACCTGTGGTAATGGTGGTTCTAATGGGGGTTCATAAGCGGCCAGCTACTTTTAACCTACTTGCTCCAGGGATAATTTCCCCACAGCAATCAACCAGCGGCTTAACTTAAAAGTAGGCGGCCTGAAGTCCCAAAACCCAGATAAGCCAGATAAAGCAAAACTCACCAGCAAAGCGCCAGGGGGCGCTATTGCCAATAGCTCACAATTTCCCAGTTTGATTCAATCCTGGTCATAGTTTAAATCAATCATGCAATAATGTTTCGGTTTCCCCAGGGGGGAGTCCTTCCACATTTTTCAATTTTTTACTAATTATCTCAGTTCGTTTAGCGGCCTCAACCAAAGTTTTATCAGCTTCGCTGATTTTTTTCTGAACCTTGGTTAAATTATCGGCGAATCTTACCATGTCTGTTCTCACCGCCCCCAGGAGCTTACGAATCTCACCGCTTTTTTCCTGAATAGCCATGGTGCGGAAACCCAGCTTGATGCTGTTCAATAAAGCGGCTAAGGTTGTGGGGCCGGCCACCATAATCTGGTATTTTTCCTGGGCCTCCTCCACGAAAACGGATAAACGCAGCGCCTCGGCATATAGCCCCTCGGTTGGTAAAAACATCACAGCGTACTCTAAGGTCGCCGGGGGATTGATATATTTATCGTGAATCTCCTTGGCTGAGTTGCGTAAAGCCTTCTCCAAAGATTTACGACTACTTTCGACATTTTGAACATCACCGGCCTCTTGAGCGTCTAAGAGCCGGGCGTAATCTTCAGCGGGAAACTTAGAATCTATCGGTAAATAAACAGTTCCCTGTTGGCCGTCACGGCCGGGTAGGCAAACGGCAAATTCCACCCTTTCCCCGCTGCGGGGCTTGGGAGCGTAATTAGCCACATATTGCTGGGGCGCGAGAGTCTCCTCTAAGATGTTGCCCAACTGCACCTCGCCCCATACGCCGCGGGACTTAACATTGCTGAATATTTTTTTAATATCCGTTAAATTGGCGGAAAGGCTTTGCATTTCCCCCAAACTTTTATGCACCTGCTCCAGCCGTTGGTTTACCAAGTTAAAGGAATCTCCCAGACGTTTACTCAAGGTTTGCTCCAGTTTCTCATCAACGGTTTTACGCATTTCCTCCAATTTGGCCTCGTTATTACCGCGGATAGAATCCAGTTTAGCGTCTATGGCGAGGCGCAACCGCTCCAGGGATTCCTCTGTATTACGGGTTAAATCATTTATCTGCTTGAGCTGGCCCAAGCCTTGCTCACTGATTTGACTATGGATCGCTTGATTGACGCCTTGGATATTCTTTGCCATTTCCTCCCGGTTTTGCCGGGATTCTTGGGCAAAAGACTGGTTGAGCTGCGCCAATTCCGCTTCCAGTCTTTTTTGGTTTACCAGTAAATCCTTGGTTTCCCTATCAGCCCTACCAAGCTTTCTCATTTGCCAAAGGACCAGCAAGAGCAATATAGGGGCCAAAAATACCAAGATCCAAAGCGCATATTCTATAGCCATAAATTTATCCTTCTCCCACAATAAATTGGTTAAGCAAAGACATTACTTAATTATAAGAATTACTTAAATCATAAAAAGGCAAGAGGGTGCGCCAAAGCCCACCCTCTTTGCTAGTTACGCCGCAATAATATTACATACTAAACATATCATTGGGGAAATACAGGGCCATCACATATTCGTCCTGGAAGTCCATGCGGCTGGAAAGCTCAATATACTCAGTTT
>DXZC01000170.1 GCA_019415505.1 Peptococcaceae bacterium
TGGTTATGGAAACATTTACTGAAATCGTCGGAGCGGTAAATTCCTTTGTTTGGGGTCCCGCAATGTTGGTGCTTTTGGTTGGTACTGGTATCTTTCTTACCTTCCGCCTGAAGTTCATGCCTTGGCGTAATCTGGGGTACGCCTTAAAATCTATTTTTAGAAAAAACCCTGGTACAAAAGGGGATATTACCCCCTTCCAATCCTTGATGACAGCCCTCTCAGCCACGGTTGGCGTGGGTAACATCGCAGGGGTTGCCACAGCTATGGTAGCCGGTGGTCCTGGCGCTGTATTTTGGATGTGGATTACCGCCATATTTGGTCTTTCCACCAAATACGCGGAAAGCGTTATTGCTGTTAAGTACCGTACTACCAATGATAAGGGTGAAACCGTCGGTGGTACTATGTACGCTCTCCGCGATGGCCTCAAATGGAAGGGCCTGGGTAAATTTATGGCCTTCCTTTTTGCCCTCTTTACCGTTGTCGCTTCCTTTGGTATTGGCAACATGACACAAAGTAATGCTGTAGCTGGCGCTTTAGAAAGTACTTTTGGTATTGCTCCTTGGATTACCGGTATTTTAATTGTCATTTTCTGTCTTGTCGTTATTTTAGGCGGTATTAAAAGTATTGCGCGCGTATCCTCAAAAGTAGTGCCCTTTATGGCGGTATTTTATTTTGCCGTTGCTCTGCTTATCATAGTCATGAATATCAAAAATATACCTTCCGGTTTAGCAATGATATTTATTGACGCCTTTTCTCCCCAATCCGCAGTGGGTGGTGTTTTAGGCGCTACTGTGGCCAATGCTATCCGTTATGGTGTGGCCCGCGGCGTGTTCTCCAATGAAGCTGGTCTCGGTTCCGCTCCTATTGCCGCTGCTGCCGCCAAAACCGACCATCCGTGCCGGCAGGGTTATGTGAATATGACTGGTACCTTTATTGATACCATTATCATCTGCACAATGACTGGTTTGGTTATTGCCTCCTCTGGGGTTCTGGGTTCTGTTGATCCCGTAACTGGTGAGTTTGTTTCCGGCGCTGCCCTAACAACCGCGGCGTTTACCGCCCAATTAGGTTCCTTTGGCGGTATTCTGGTAACTATTGGCATTTTGCTGTTCGCTTCTTCCACTATTTTAGGCTGGTCCTACTATGGTGAAAAGGCTTTGGAATATTTAGTGGGCAGCACCAAGCTGAACATACCTTATCGCGTTATTTTCTCCCTCTTGCCCTTCATCGGCGCTGTAGTTTCCTTGCAGTTGGCTTGGGATATTTCCGATACCTTCAACGCTTTAATGGCCATTCCCAACTTAGTGGCTTTGTTGCTCTTAAGTAACGTCATTGCCCGGGAAACCAAGGATTTCCAAGAAAACTATTTGATTCCTGAAAAGAAAGCAGCTAAAGCCGCTAAAGGTAAATAATCAAAGGTTTAATTTAAGATAAAGCGCACTCTTAAGAGTGCGCTTTTCTTTATTAAAGGTGAATTGCGGTGGCCAATTAATGCTTTTTAAAGTATTCATAGCAGTATAAAATTATCTTGAATACTGAGATACTAAGTAGGATAAGAAAAAATGGCGGCATTGGGCTAATAAACTTGTTGCACTTGTTGCTTAAGAAATTTTTAAAAATATGTCACACCAGCGTGATTAGTTCGTCTAATTAAATAGGAGGTATAAAAATGGAAAATATAAAATGTAATAAGGCAACGGTTGAAAAGGCTATATCCGGCTATAGTCAAGCTCTGGAGGATGTTCTATGTAGCGTACATGATATGGTTTTTAATTTATCCCTGCGTATGTTGGGGCTAGTACCTGAAGCAGAAGACGCTACCCAGGAAATATTAATTAAGGTGATGACACATTTATCCTCCTTCCGGCAAGAGAGCAGTTTGAGCACTTGGGTCTTTAAGATTGCCGTAAACCACCTCAAGGATTATAAAAAGGGTATGTTTGCAAAATCTCCCCTTAGTTTTGAAGCCTATGGCGCCGATATTACCTCAGGCCGGGAAAAGGATGTGCCCGATTTAAGTGAAGGTGTGGAGAATTCCCTGTTGGAACAGGAATTAAAGCTTTCCTGTACCAATGTAATGTTACAGTGCCTGGACCCTGAGAGCCGCTGTATTTATATTTTAGGCACAATGTTCCGACTGGACAGTAGGGTAGCGGCGGATATTTTTGGCATCAGCCCTGAGGCTTATCGGCAAAGGCTGAGCCGTATCCGCAAAAGAATGGCTGGATTTTTAAGTGAATATTGCGGTTTAAGCGGTACAGGAGTGTGTTCCTGCCAGAAAAGAGTAAATTATGCCATAGCTACCCACCGTTTAGACCCGGTTAATTTGGTTTTTAGTTCTATGCCGGAGTGTGAATATGCCACTATAATTTCTTGCGCCAAAGCTATGGAACAGTTGGACGAGCTTTCCCAAATATTTGCTGATTTTCCAGCTTACCGTTCTCCCGAGGGTGTTGTCAGTTGGCTTAAGAAGTTAATCGCTTCTAAGAATTTTGCCTTAGTTCTAAAGGGCAAGGAGGACTTGGTATGAGTATGACCATAATGCTAAATTTTCTCAAAGACTTGGAACAGAATAATAACCGTGAATGGTTCCAAGCCCATAAAGGACAGTATCAAGAAGCCAAGGATGCTTTTGCCAAGCTGGTACAGGATTTGCTCTTGTCACTGCGGGAGAAAGATAAAGCCCTACCTTTAGTCGAGCCTCAGGAATTAACCTTCAAATTAATGCGTGATACTAGGTTTAGCCATGATAAATCACCTTATAACCCCGCCTTTCGCGCACATATTGGTCCCCAGGGCAAATTGCCTATTCCTGTGGGTTACTATATTATGATCAGGCCAAATGACCGTTCTTTTTTAGGCGGCGGTTTATTTGCCGATATGTTTAAAGACGCTACTACAATGGTACGGGAGCAAATAGCTACTGACGGCGATAATTGGCAGAGGATTATTTCAGAGCCAAGCTTTCAGAAAAATTTTACCGTCAGGGGCACGTCTTTAAAAAATGTGCCCAAAGGCTATGATGCCTCTCACCCTCAAGGGGAGTTTCTCAAAAATAAAAGCTGGTATTTGGAGTATCCTGTCTCTGACCAGGAACTGCTAAAGGCGGATTTTATCCCCAATGCTGTGGCTATATTTTTACAAATGCGGCCCTTTAATCAGTTTTTAAATAACGCTCTCCGGGATTTTCAAATGCCCGCCCGGTGAAGTTGTAAAATTGACAGTTAATAGGGCTAACTATATTTGACATAGATAAGGAGTTAGTTAATGACAAAAATCACAGGCTGTAAGTCCTGTGATTTTTTTTCGTTAAATCCCGTATAAGATAAAATGTTTACAAGTAGAAATTCTTTAAACATTATAGTTGTTGTCTGGAGCAATACTGTTCTAAAGTTTATTGTTCACTATCTGCATCAGGGTCATTTAAAGCTATATACTGAATTTTATTGCCCTCCCTGTTGATTATGGCCTCTAAATCAGCCGGGGAAAGCCAGACTGTAGCTGTGTTATCATTGGGATGGACCCCGATTTTACGCAATCCCTGTAAATCCTGGTCAATTACCACTTCCACTTCGTGGTTAAGATCATTGAGAATACCCAGGGGCGTGACTGAGCCCTTGGTTAGAGACAGATATTTGCTAAGCCTTGCCGCGGAAGCAAAGGATAAAGCTGTAGTTTTGAGACTTACGCCCAGAGCCTTAAGATTGACTCTTTTATCGTGCTGTAAGACTATTAGAAAATGTCTTTTGCCCTTAGCGTCCCGTAGAAATAAATTTTTGGCAATTTCCCCCTGCTGGTCTAAGCCTAGCTTGGCCATATCTTCTATGGTATAGACCGGTGGATGCTCCTTGTATGTGTAAGATATGCCTAGATTATCAAGGTAGTTGAGAACCTCTGTCTTATTCATATTCTATCTCCCGAATAAGTAATGTTAAAATACTGCTTAAATACTATAT
>DXZC01000171.1 GCA_019415505.1 Peptococcaceae bacterium
GACTATAATTATACCTAACCTAGTTAATAATTTCTAAAATAAATATTTAGGCTGAAATAAAAATAACCCCTTTGTGCCTGCCAGTGTGCAAAAAGCGGTTAAATGTGTTATACTCCAAAGTAACGTCTAAATCTTACTAAATTAAAAGGAAAAATAAATATGCAAGAATTTTCTTTAGAGACCAGAATTAAGGTTCTAATGAATAAATACAACTTCCATTTCCGCAAAAGCTTGGGACAAAACTTTCTCATCAGTGAAGGCGTGTTGGATGATATTGTTACCGCGGCGGCATTAACCAAGGGGGATAGCGTTTTAGAAATTGGGCCGGGTATGGGCTTTTTAACGGAAAAACTGGCACAAGCTGCCGGCTTAGTCACCGCTATTGAGCTGGACAACACCCTCTGCGACCTGCTGCGGGATGTTTACAAAGCTGAAAACAACATAATTATCCGCCAGGACGACGCCTTAAACCTGGATTTTGCCGCCCTGGCCCCATTAAGCGCCGCAAGGGGCTTCCCTACACCCTATAAAATTGTGGCCAATTTACCTTACTATATCACTACGCCGTTGATTTTCCATTTTTTAGAGAATTGCCAATATTGGCAGGAAATGGTGTTAATGGTACAAAAGGAAGTGGCGGACAGAATTACAGCCCAGCCGGGCACCAAGGATTACGGGGTACTCACCCTGATGGTAGACTACAGCGCCCAAGCGGAAAAGATCTTAACTGTGCCTGCCGGGGCTTTTCGCCCCAGGCCCAATGTGGATTCAGCGGTAATTCGCCTCCAGGGCCGAGGGGAGCCGCCAGTGCCGGTACAGGATAAGAAGCTGTTTCAGGCCCTTGTCAAAGCTGGCTTTGGCCAGCGGCGCAAAACCTTAGTCAACGCTTTAGCTAACAGCGGCCTGGGTTTACCAAAGGACAAAGTTACGGAATTGCTAGACTCTTGCGGTATTGAGCCCAAACGGCGGGGGGAAACCCTCTCCTTTGCCGAATATGCCAGCCTAGCCAACAGCCTGGCAACAGAAAAATAATAAATAAGGTGGGTGGAGCAATGAAAGAGGAGATTAAAAATTTTATTATACATTTTGCCCAAGAAAAGGATAAAGGCGGGCTTATTCCCGGCATTTGGCGCGAGCCATTGGTGGCCTTTGGCGACGCTACCCAGGGTGAAATAGCCCAACTGCGGCAGCTAGTCCACCCTGAGCATGTCCTGCCAAAGGAAATTTTGCCTACCGGCAAAACCATTATCGCCTACTTCTTCCCCTTCACTAAGGAGATTGGCAATAGTAACAAAAACGGACGTTTCAGCTCCAGAGAGTGGGCCATGGCTTACGAAAAAACCAACGCCGCCTTAGGGGATTTGGCGACGGCCTTAATCGCTTACCTGGCGGAAAATGGGGCCCAGGCTGCCGTCACCCCAGAGGCTACCCGCTATGATGAAAAATTATTAAAAAGCAAATGGTCGCAGCGGCATATCGCCTATTTTTGCGGCCTAGGCACTTTGGGAAAGAATAATATGCTCATCACCCAAGCTGGGTGTTGCGGACGCGTCGGCACCATTGTTACGGACTTAGAATTAACGCCTGATCCCCTGATAAAAGAGGAATATTGCCTGTATAAACAGGATAGCAACACTTGCGGCGCTTGTATACAGCGTTGTCCCAGCCAAGCCCTGACCCCAGAGGGGTATGACAGAAAGCTCTGCAACAACCTCTGCGCGGAAAACGCTAATCTACATATTGGTTACGGCAGCTCCTACACCCTGGACCAGGCTGACCAAGCCATAGTTGGTACCAACACCTGCGGCAAATGCGTGGTAGGATTACCCTGCACCTACCGGAAGCCTTAAACCAGGAGAGCGCCTAAAATTTTAACGTTCCGGCACAACGGTAAAGAGTATTAAATCCTCGGTTCCGGTATTGATAATACTATGGGCTGAACCAGGCGGACAATAATGGCAAAGCCCCACTGATAATTCCTCTTCCTTGCCGTCACATATGGCCTTGCCTATGCCGCCAAGGACATAATTAATTTCGCTACTTGTACTATGCTCGTGCATACCAATGGACGTTGCCGCTGGCAGGCGGCTTATCATTATTTTATTTGCCTGCCCCATAAACATTTTTGCCGCTACAGACCCGGCGCCATTGTTCAACTGCGGTATAGTTACTTCCTGAATCTCTGCAAAGTCAATTATCATATTGCTGTCTCCTTACACTTTTCCTACTGGGCTTGAGCCGCTAAAATAGCCGCTAAAAGCAGGTAGTACGGGTTAATTATATCCTTCCATTATAAACTCAAGATATATAGATGTCAAAAGCCCTATGCCACATTAAGCTGTCTGTTACTAAGGGTCAGGGCTTTTTTGGCCCGGCGCCAGCCCAGTAAGATTGGCCCCAGATAGATTGGTTCAGGGTACAAACCAGCTTGGGAATATTGCGGAAAAATGACTACCTTAACGCCAGTAAAAAAACTACTTTAATAGCAAAATGCCGATCTTAACGCTAGCATTACGCTAGCATGACGATTTTTAACGCTAGCATAATAGCTCTTTTGCTGTCTAGGCGGCGGCTAAGACTTACATATGGTTGTTAGCAATCAGGGGCAGTAATCCAATTAACCTAAAATAGGCCGCCCTCGCTGGAGTGCAAACCCAGAGCGAGGGCGGCTTTTACCGCTAAAACAGCTTACTAGCTGAAGGGACTTATAAGATAGAGGAGGGATAACCCAAGCGGAATTGTCCCCTAGTTTCAATACCCCCGACGCCGTCGCACCCAGTTACAGTGCTGCCCACTATTTCGTCAGCGGTGATTACGTCTTTAATCGAGGTGAAGGCTATGCGCTCAATGATTAAAACAGGGTCAAAAATGTGAATAAACACCCGCTTAGGCGAGCTGGCAAAGTTAGCGCCAGCCCGAATCAGTTCTTCATAGCAGCTTTGGCAAGCGCCGGCAAAAATCACCAAAGCGTCAGGATCGGGCTGATAGAGCCTGGCGTTTTTCACCGCTTCCACAAAATACCCGGAACTTCGGTAATTATCCAGGTTGCTCAAGTCCTTAGCTCCCTTTAACAGGCTGTCATGGCCGGTGATTACTAAAATACCAGGTCTATATTTTTCCAGATAATAACCTACGGCGTCAGGCTGCTCCTTTTCAGGCACGGCTAAACCGGCATTGGGTATTTTAAATTTGTTGTAAACATCCACACATTTATTCAGGTATTCCCTATCGCCGTCTAAATGCAGCACCTTGCCGGGGAAATCAAAAAAACTATGGTCCTCCCCTTTGGTATCACCCCGCCAGAGGTTTTTGCTTTTACTCCGGGTCAACAAGGCTTCCAGCTCCTTATCCTCAGCAGCTTCAATAATTCCCGTGGTTTCCTTGGGGTCCAGGCGTTCTAAATCGCCCATGGGCGCGTCAGCCAGAAGCCGAATAGCCACGCCCTTGAGGACTACCGAAAGTCCACCGGTTTCATCCTGGAAAATTTGCTTCACCTTAAAAATAATATCCCTGTCGTAAGATTTTCTTACCACATAATCTCCTACTTTGGCATCCATATATCTTCCTCCTCGACTTCGGGGTAAACCCCTGCCTCCAATACCTTATAGTCTATGCGTCAACAGGTAATCCTGCTAATATTTACCAATTCTGGAAATCTTTATACAATGAAATTTCCAGAAAAATGGCGTATAATTCTCCCTAAATTAGCAAGGGGTAATGCCTTTGCTAAAAGCCTTGGGCCGAGAGCCCTTAGGGGTTAGTCCCACGGGCTTAAAAAAGGAGGAATGTTTTGAGTATTTTAAGAAAAGTCACCCTGTTCACCACAGTATGTATTATGCTTTTGGCTCTCAGCGCCACAGCCCTGGCCGCGGATGTGTACGACAGCTACACGG
>DXZC01000172.1 GCA_019415505.1 Peptococcaceae bacterium
GCGTTGAAATCCTTTTTAGCTTCATTGGCCATGTGACTTACCTCCTTGCCCTTAAATAATATACCTTTTATCGCCCTGAGGCAATGAGACGGTTTAAATTAATTTAAATTAATTGCTAAAGTCTTACTCGCCGCCTCAGCCTTAATCTGTACTGGCTAATTGGCTTATAAAACACAGGGCCGCAAGGTTGCCAAAGCCTATTGTACCCTGGGCTACCTTTAATTCAATTTAAAATAACCTGAATGTTAATTCGCGTTGCTTGTGGCAACGGGCAATTCCTCATATAATATTTTTAGAAAATAAAAGGGGGTGATTTGTAGTGTTAAATGAAAACATTAAAGCAATCAGAAAGTCAAAAGGGCTTTCACAGCAAGAACTTGCCATTAAGTTGAATGTGGTACGCCAAACAATATCAAAATGGGAGCAAGGATTGTCCGTTCCTGATTCAGATATGCTGATTGCCATATCAGAGGTTTTAGAAACCCCTGTCAGCGCTTTACTGGGGGAAACTGTTGTGGCGACTAAGGCCGATGATTTAAAGGCAATTTCAGAAAAACTGGAGGTTATAAATTTACAGCTCGCGCAAAAGAAGGTTGCCAGAAGAAAAATAATGCAAGGATTGCTTATTATACTGTGCGCCGTTATAGTAATAATTTCGGCGGTCTTAATCGCCTTAAATAGTCCTTATTTAAATTGGCATTATAATGACCCTGAAACTGCTGTTTTAGGCGTAGGTTTTCATATCTTTGAATGGCTGTTTGTTAGGTTAGCGCCCATTGTTTTTCTTGGCGCGCTGGCGGGAATTTTCTTGATCCGGAAAAAAAGGTAAAACTACTCTGAAAGTAAAACTAATCGCTTTTAGAGTGTTAGTCAAACTCATAAATACCGATTTTACAGCATTATATACAGAAAAAGCAGTCAATCTTAGAATTGTCTGCTTTTTTCTGGCAAAGAATGACCTAAAAATTATGGCAATTATTTCATATCAAGGCACATTCAAGCCTGGTAAATTCATGGTAAAATAGGTTTTTTCTATACCTTAAAATGTTTGAGAGTATGGTGTTAAATAATGGAAAACAAACAAGATATAAAATTATCAGTATTTACCAACTGCCAGACATGATTTTACCCCTAATTTACCAGGTCTGAACAGCTTTGCTATGATTACTTGTGTACCCCTAACCAGCGTGCTTGTTCATAAAAACGGTCAGTCAATAATGACTAACCGCCCTGTGATTTAAAAATAAATTTACAAAATACTCTAAACCGTCAAATAATATTTTACAATAAGGCAAGATTAGGCTCTGACTAATTTCCTCCTGACAATATCTTTAATCAGCGCCCTGGGCAGCGGTTTGTCATAAGGTAAGTACAAGGCGTCTTTTTTATATTTTAATGCTCCTAAACTGTCATGAAACATTGCTATTACATCCGCGCCTACATATAAACTCAGCTGTTTTTTGCCGGCGGCAAATTGGATAGACCCTGTATCATTTTGCAAACGCGGCATACTCCATTTGATACTTCCTGTACAATCAGGCGCTTCGGCCCGAATAATTTCTACCAATTCCCGTAAATGCTCTTGAGCCATTTCCTCCTGTGCAGATATGTATTCTCCGATGTTAGCTGGAGGGCTGCCACAATAATGATTTTGCTTCTGCCTTTTAAATTCCCTACCGCATTTTGGACAAGTCCACATATTATTTTCCCTTTAAATTCCCTTTTTTATCTCTATATTCCCAAAAACCTAAATATAGCAAAACATACCGGACAATGAGGCTTAAATTGTCCCTGATTTTTTGCTGTACCCGCCCGGTATTGCTCTGTTGATTTCCAGCCTAACCAACCTTGTTTTTCAGTACAAGGCAATTATTTGTCTTAACTGAATTGGTCTTAATTATGGCAATATTTACCGGTATTTACCCTGACTATCTTCGCCGCTATAAGGGTTATTCACCGCTATTTAGGCGCCAAAACAAAATCTGAGCCGTATTTTTCCCAGGGGAAAATTGGCTATAGGCTACCCTAACCGGTAGGATTAAACCTTACTTAAACTGCCGTTCTCCACAGTATAAGCCGTATAGGAGCCGGGAAACTTATGGGGCTTAGTACCGGTGATAAAGGTCTGAATTTTCTGGTTTACCACGCTGATTAAGGCTTCCCGCCGGGCGGGGTCAAGCTCGGATAAAACATCATCCAACAGGAGAAGGGGGTATTCGCCCCGCTGGCCCTTCATCAGCTCCAGTTCCCCTATTTTTAAGGCCAACACAGCGGTGCGCTGCTGGCCCTGGGAGCCGTACTTCTTAATATCATCGCCGTTAATATAAAACTTTAAGTCATCCCGGTGGGGACCAAAGGAGGTGGAGCCCCTGGCAATATCCTCGGAACGCCTTTCCGCCAAAACGCGGTGATACAATTCCTGCCACTGGCTTAAATCACCCTGGCGGAACACAGAGGCGTCATATTGTTCTAAGCCGCCCTGATACTCTAAAATCAATTCTTCATTGCCTTGGGTTATCTTTCTATGGGACAAGCGGGTTAAGGGCAATAAACGGTCCACAGCTTCTTTACGGCGGAATAATATATAAGCCCCTGCCTCAGCTAATTGCGCGTCAAAGGCCTTGAGTACCTCCAGGGAATTTTTACCCTCCCGCATAGACCTTAAAATATTATTGCGTTGCCGTAATATTTTATTATAACGCTGGAAATAACCGTAGCTCTGGGGTGACATCTGAATGATTTCCCGGTCCAAAAACCGCCGCCTTTCTCCCGGCTCCCCCTTGACCATAAAGAGGTCGTCAGGGGAAAAAACCACGGCGTTTAAATTGCCGATAATTTCCGCCAGACGGTGCACTGGGTTATTATCGCTCTTTAAAACCTGCTTTTTTTTCCGGTTATAGGCGCATTTGAGGGAATGGCGGGAACCCCCCCGGCAATATTCGCCCCCCAGAAAAAAATAGTCCCGCCCCCTTTTGATTAATTCCTCTTTGCCGCAGCGACGGAAGGAGGCAAAGGAGCTTAAAAAATAAATAGCCTCCAAAAGGTTGGTTTTACCCTGGGCGTTGCTGCCCCAAATCAGGTTGACGCCATTATCCCAAACAGCGGTTAAGTCAGTATAATTGCGCCAATTATGCAGTTCTAACTTTTCTAAAACCAACATTGCCTCCTAATCCGGCTCGCCAGCCCCAACCCCAGGGCCATAGCTCCTCCGGGAAAAATTAAATTTCTTTATATCTTTCAAGATATTTTTTTAAACGGCGCTCAGAAAATAAATGGGGTTTAAGCCCGCGGCCTTGGAGTTTAATTATTGTAACCGGCTTTAGACTTGGACTTAATCAGCTTTAACCGGTTTTTGCCTTCAATTAAACTGTCTTTAACTCCCGGTTAACCGGTTTTAGACCCTCTCTTAACCGACTTTAGCCTCACCGCTGATTAAGCCTTCAGGGGCAAGGCCAAGTAGAGATAATCGTTTTCGTCTTTGGGAGCCATCACTATGGGAGTGCTGGGGCCGGTAAATTTTATCACCAGAGTTTCACTGTCAATCACGTTGAGCAGTTCCAGAAAATAGCGGGAATTAACCACCAATTCTAAGTCCTGCCCTTCTTGAAACACTGGTATAGATTCGCTGATTTTGCCCACGTCGGCATTATGGGAATAAACCGTCAGGCTTTCATTTTCTAAAATAAGCTTTACCTTACCGGCTTTTTCCCGGGCTTGGTCCTTAACCATAACCGCGGCCCTGTCCAAAGTGGAGAGGAGATGGGCGGCGTTCACCTCAGCCCGGGCGATAAACTTGCTTTCTTCCGGGATTACCGGCTGATAATTGGGGAATTTACCC
>DXZC01000173.1 GCA_019415505.1 Peptococcaceae bacterium
CGGTTATTGTATCTTGGAAATGGAGGAATACGAGGCTGACGACATAATCGGCACCTTAGCGCGGCAGGGCCAAAACCGGGGCGACCAGGTTCTTATCCTCTCCGGTGACAAGGACTTGCTGCAAATGTTAGATGCTAATGTCAAGGTTATTAGCGGCAAAAGATCTTTAACGGAATTAATCGTAACTGATGTAGAAGCTTTCCAGGAAAAGTATGGTCTGCCCCCGGAATCACTGATTGACTTAAAAGGGTTAATGGGGGACCCTTCCGATAATTTGCCAGGCGTAGCAGGGGTAGGGGAGAAAACAGCCTTGAAGCTGCTACATCAGTTTGGCACTTTGGAGTCAATCTATGCTCATATTGATGAGCTGCCTAAAAATAAAATGCGGGAAAAACTGGAGAAAGATAAGGAAAACGCTTTTTTAACCAGAGAATTAGCCACGATTGTAGACAATGTGCCCTTAGATATTACTTTAGACGACTTGCAGCCCCAGGAAAAAAACTGGTTCGGTCTGCGGGAGCTTTATAAAAGCTTGGAATTTCGTTCCCTCCTGCCCGGGGTGGAAAAACATCTGCATGAGTTGGAAACTAAAAATGATGATATTATGGGCAGCCTCTTCTGCCTTAACCCAGATGATACAGCTGAGACAGCCAAAACGGAATACGAGGAAATAACAGATTTTTCCACCTTTAAAAGCCAGATAGCAGGTAAGAAATCTCTGTTTGCCGCTGCTGCTGGCGATAAAATAGTGTTTGCCCTCGATGATTCCAAAGTATATAGCTGCGCCTTAACAATCGAAGCGGAAAAGTCTTATGCTGAAATTCTTTTGGCCCAGGAAATAGATTTACTTAGTCATGATTTAAAAGGTCTAATTCATCTGTGCCGGGATAACGGCGTGGCACCGCCCCAGACTGGCGATGATTTAGAAATAATGGCCTATCTGTTAGAGGCTACAGTCAGTGATTATTCCCTGCCGGAGCTTATCTCCCATTATTTATCTAAAAGCTTGTTTTCCTTAGATAAGGAGCAGCAAATAAAAACAGCGGCCGCCCTTAGCTTTCAGCTCTATGAAAAGCTGTATAGTACCTTAAAAGCCAATGACCTTTTAAGGCTGTATGAGGAAGTAGAACGTCCCTTAGTACCTGTCCTCGCTGATATGGAGTTTCAGGGTATTAAGGTCAGTCGCGATAATTTACAAAAAATGTCCGAGGAATTGGAAAAGCGTTTGGCTGAAATAACTTCTGCTATTTACCAATACGCGGGGACAGAGTTTAACATTAATTCACCCAAACAAATGAGCGAGGTACTGTTTGAAAAAATGGGCCTGCGGCATTTAAAAAAGACTAAGACAGGCTATTCCACTAACAACGAGGTCTTAGAACAGTTGCGTAACGATCATCCCATTATTGAGGAGATATTGTTGTACCGCCAACTTGCCAAGCTGAAATCAACTTATAGCGACGCCTTAGAAAAGCTCATATCTCCGGTGGATGGCGCTATACACACCGTTTTTCGACAAACCGTAACAGCTACCGGGCGTTTATCGTCTACTGAGCCTAATTTGCAAAATATTCCCGTGCGATTAGAGGAAGGGCGGAAAATTCGCCAGGCATTTACGGCTCAAGATGAAAACCATATTCTCCTGGCGGCTGATTATTCCCAAATAGAGCTGCGTATTCTGGCTCATTACGCTGGGGATCAGGCTTTAATAGATTCCTTTTTAGCTAATGAGGACATACATACCCGCACAGCCGGAGAAATCTTTGATTTGCCCCTAGAGGCTGTAGATAAAAATATGCGCCGCAAAGCTAAGGCGGTAAATTTTGGTATTATCTATGGTATCAGCGATTACGGTTTAGGGCGTGACTTAGGCATTGGCCGCCATGAGGCTAAGGAATATATTGCCAGGTACTTCCAACGCTATCCCGGTGTGGAGAGATATCTCAACAGCACAGTGGCTGAGGCGAAAAAATTAGGCTATGTCACCACTTTGTTGGGGCGGCGCCGTTATTTGCCCGATATCAACCATAAGAATTTTAATTTGCGCTCCTTTGCTGAGCGAACGGCCATGAATACGCCAATCCAGGGGACGGCGGCTGATATTATAAAAAAAGCTATGGTAGACTTATACCACGCTTTAATCAACCATGGCTTTAGTAGTAAAATGGTGCTGCAAGTACATGACGAATTGATTTTGGATTGCTTGAAAAGTGAATTAGAGCCTGTAGCACGGTTGCTCAAGGACACTATGGAAAATACCATAGAATTAAAAGTACCCTTAACGGTAGATGTAAAAACTGGTGAGGATTGGTATTCTCTCCAAAAATACGAGGTGAAATAAAATGCCTGAACTTCCAGAAGTGGAAACAGTGAAAAATAGTATTTTGCCGGCAGTAAGGCATAAGCTTATTGAGAAAGTGGCGGTAAACCACAGCGATGTCTTAAAAAATTGCCAACCCCATGAATTTCAAGATTATTTGACCGGCGAGAGTATCGACGCTATGGAACGCCGGGGCAAATATCTGATTTTCCGTTTATCCCATGGTAAATCAATGGTCATGCATTTGCGTATGACAGGACAATGCGTTTACTTTACCGGGGCTTTGCCCGAAACAACCCATTGCCACGTTGTGTTGCACTTTTCTGACGGCGGCTTATATTATCGTGACGTTCGGCGCTTTGGCGGCTTTTGGATTGGCGATGACGTTCTCGCCCTGGGTTCCGGTTTGGAGCATTTAGGGCCGGAGCCATTAAGCGAAGATTTTAATAGCCAATATTTGAAAGCCCAGGTAGAGAAAAAACATGCTCCCATTAAAAGTATCCTTTTAGATCAAAGGGTAGTAGCAGGCATAGGCAACATCTATGCTGATGAGATTTCTTTTGCCGCAGGGGTTAATCCCCTCAAGTGCGGGTGTGAGCTAAGCCAAGAAGAAATAGAGGCCCTGGTCCAAGGGACAAAGGATATTTTAACCCTTGCCATTGCCAAGCGTGGCACTACCTTTAGCGATTACCGAGACGGCTATGGCGATAAAGGTAATTTTCAGAATTACCTGCAAATTTTTCAGAAAAGCGGCGAGCCCTGTGTTAAGTGCGGTTCCATAATTCAAAAGACTAAATGTGCGGGCCGCGGTACCTCATTTTGTCCCCAATGCCAGCCCTATGGCAGCAGACGCTTAATTATTGGACTTACCGGCGGTATCGCCTGCGGCAAAACCTTGGCGGCAAATTATTTACACAGCTTAGGTGCGGAAATAATAGACGCTGACATCGTAGCCAGGGAAATTATGGATCCTGGTAGTAAGGTATTGGCCAAAATAGCTTCTACCTTTGGCTCTGAATACATAGACCGAGAGGGCAACCTCCGCCGTGATAAGTTGCGCGAGGCTGTATTTCAAAATCCCGCTAAAGTGCAGCAACTAAATGCCATAACCCACCCGGCTATCCGTCGGCGGATAGGTAACTACCTAAAAAAGAGCGAAAATAAGATTGTTGTTTTAGTGGCGCCCCTCCTTTTAGAAGCCAAGTTTAATAATATATGCGATGAGGTTTGGCTCCTGTATGCCACCGAGGAGCAGCAGCTAAAACGGCTTATTTCTCGTGACGGCATTGGTGAGGAGGCGGCTAAAAATATAATCAGTAACCAGTGGCCTTATGCTAAAAAGGCTAAGTACGCTGATTTAGTAATTGATAATACCCAGGATATGGTAAAGACAGAGAAACAAATTGAAGATGAGTACAGAAAGAGGAAGAAACTGTTAGAATGAGTAAACCTATAAACCGCAATAAATACAAACGCCGGAAAAA
>DXZC01000174.1 GCA_019415505.1 Peptococcaceae bacterium
CTTCAAAACCGGGACATTTCTCCTCCTCAAACCTGGGACATTCCGTGACCTTGTAGCCCACATAACTATGTTGGAAGGCTGCTCCCTGGGGCGGTCTAGTTATACGGGGGTCAAATAGCGTACATTCTCTGAGATTGGTGCGGCGGCAATAGATACAAATAGTCTCCGGTCTAGCTTTGGCGGCTTTAATTCGTTGGCCTCGTTCCGTAAGGACATTAGGCTGCCAGACTGTTTTCTTCTTCCGGCGGTTAATGGTAATGCCAAATTCCCTGGCAATCTGATTGATTCGTACATTGGTATAACCCAACTCTTGACCTATCTCCATAGCGGTTAGGTCCTTTTGCGCCAACTTCTTTACAGATTTGGCTAAAGCCTCCTTAGATTGTAGTTTTTTGGCCATAGCTGTTAGTCTCCTCAATACAAAGTAGGATTTGCACCTTTTCAACGCAACCCGAACAAGTATGGAATTCAATGCACTCCGCCCAATCTAAGCAGCCGGAGCAATTTTTCATAGATCTACTTGCCGCTTTCGCCTCTTTTTCGGTAAGTAACTCTTTATTCCACCGGTTGTTATTATCATCAGTCCAATATCCGTCTAATAATTGCATTTACTCCTCCTCTAGCTGTTGCTGGGAAAAGAATTGATTAAAGATGGTAAACCAATCCTCCGCCGCCATAGTGATAAGCCAGCCGGCGTTGTTGCGGCGGTGGGCCACTATGGGCAGCTCGTCCTCTCTAGCATCAGCCTTAGACTGGCTCATGGCTCCCAGGAGATCCAGCCGTTCCACCCGCTTGACCTCTACATGGATTCCCGGTAGTCCCACCACGTCAGCGTCGCCATTGGCCCCGGCATACTGCTGCCCCCGTCTGGCCTGGTAGCCATAGGAACGGCAGAGGGAGGCAAATTCACGCTCTCCCCGTTTACCTTTTTCACGTTGCGCTTTGCCCATGCTGCCTCCTTCTGGTCATGTATTTACATACCACCCAGGGATTGCAGCTCGCTAGTTCCATATCTCTTTGGGCCGCTGCCAGCTTTTTACGCTGGTTGTTAATTATGTAATCCTTGTACTCAATGATAGCCCAGGCCTCTTTGCTTAATTCCGCTTTCATTTCTTCCTCCTTAAGGTTGCCCATGCTGCCTCCTATCGTCCCAGGCCATGGTGACGCCTTGGGTCATCTCAGTTAAGCGGCTGATAATGGACCGTGCCACGCTGCCGTCATTCCCCGGCGGCGTTAAGGCCGGGGCCAGGGTTTTTAAGGTGTAATTGCTGGTAATAACCAGGGGCAAGGCGTTTTCATAGCGCTGGTTGATGATATCCCCCAACACGGCCACAGACCATTCCGTGGCCTTTTCCTTGCCCAGGTCGTCCAAAATTAAAAGCTTAACCCGACCATAACCCTTTACAACCCGGCCCTCGCTCTCACCCTCCTGGACTGTCCTCTGGCGCAGCTCCTGAAGGAGGGCGGCGCCGGTTCTAAACCACACCTCATAGCCTTGGTCCAGCAGGTTCAGGGCAATGGCAGCGGCTAAATGGGTCTTGCCGGTGCCAAAGTTCCCCGCCAGGTAGAGGCCCCGGCCCTGGTCTAAATTGGCGGCAAAGTTGGCGGCATAAGCCTTAGCGGTGGCATGAGCGGTCTTTTGCGCTGTGGTATTAACCTGGTAATTGTCAAAGGTGCGGCTGAGAAAGCGTTTACCCAGGCCGGATTTCTCCTTGAGCCGTTGGATATGCTCAGCCCGATTTCTCTCCTCTATGGCCCGGAGCTCCTGGCGGAACTCCGCCTCCTCTTGCCGCCGTGTCTCTTGGACATATTGAGGGCAAGTGCAGGCAAAATACTGACAATACCTGCCGTTTAACTCAAAGCTGCGGTCCTCCATGGCCTCGCCGCAATAGGGGCACAGCCTGATTTTACCAGTAGTCTTGGCCTTGGATTGGCCCATTGGGGGTATCTTGTCCAACATGGCTTTCCGCCTCCATTTCGTCCTCCCAACCCCGGGCGTTTAACCAGGTAGCGGGGTAGGGTATATACTGTCCCCCCTGCTTTTGCCAGGCTTCAGACCTTTTCTGCGCCGCTATGGCCTCTAAGATTGCGGCTAACAGGGAGCTGTCAGGCCGGACCTTGGCCCAGGCCTTTTGGGCAGCTCCCTTGCTCCGTTTCTTGGGATAAGCAGTCCAAAACAGTTTAAAGCTCTCCTCCAAAGGGGTCTTGGCGCCGGTCGTGGCCCGGTTATCCTGCTCGCAGCGCTCACCCTTCCCCCCCGAGGGGGGACTACAGGGGGGTATATCATTTGCATTTACATTCTCATTTACATTTACATTATCATTATCATTTACATTAGGGGTTTTACCGGAAACCCCTAAGGGGTTTTTTGGGGGTTCCCCGGTAGCTTCCCGGGGGTTTTTTCGGGGTTCTGGGGAGTCTTTATCCTGCTTATCATTGGGGGGCCTGCCGCCCTTTTTTCCGTGCTCCCCGCCTTTTTTGCCGTTTTCATACTTCTTGTTGTTAGCGTCAATCTGGGGGCGCATGAGGATAAAGACCGCCTTGGCCATGCCGCTGCTTTGGGGCTCCACAGCGTTTAAGGCGTAATTAATCAGGTCTAACAATACCTCTAGCTGCATTTCCCGGGGCAATTCCCCAATGGCCTCGTAAAAGCTCCGGTAAAAGACAAAATTATCCCTCATGTTTCCCACCCTCCCGCCAGGGCGGAGACTGACATGGTAGTATAGATGATGTCAGCCAGATAGTAGGGTTGCAGCCTTTCCCCCTCTAAGCTGCCGTGACGCGCAATAAGCCAGGCCAGCTTTTTGCGACCCCTAAGATAGTAAGGGTTAAATATCTCCGCCGCCAGGGGAGAGGCTAGTTTCCTCTCCACCTCGCGCTTTACTGCTTCTTTGTATGTCATTGCTCACACCTTTACATTAAACTTATATGCCCTAGTTCACTTTGGTTTAATTGCCTATATGCCCTAGCTCCCATTACTTTAATTATCCGTACTGCCATTTTGTTGACCTCGTCAAACTTAACCGGTCCTAGGGGAAATCTGGTTGCATTGAGCGAGGCTCTTAAACGGAAAATCATACCCCCGCACGGTCGAGTCCCTTTAAGGGGAAAATCCGGGTCGTTGGGCCGAGGCTCTTAAAAGGGAAGATCCGGTTCATTGGGTCGAGGCGCTTAAAACGAGAAAATTCGGGTAGTTGGGTTGAGTCCCTTAAAAGGGAAAATTCGGGTCATTGAGGTCAGAGAGGGTTATCTCCCGTTCGCCGGCAGATGGGCTGCTTTCGCTCCATGCTGAGCTGTTCTCTCTCCCGGCTGGGCTGTTTTCGCTCCATGCTGGGCTGCCCTCTCCCCCGGCTGAGCTGTTTTCGCTCCATGCCGGGCTGTCCTCACTCTTGGGGGAGAGGAATCGCACGTTGTCGGCGACCACCTCGGCGGCGGTTCGCTTGTGCCCCTCCTTATCTTCATAAGACCTAATTTGTAAGCGGCCCTCCACCGCCGCCATTTTACCCTTGGACAAATACTGGGCGCAGGTTTCCGCCTGTTGCCGCCAGACCACTACGGGGATAAAGTCGGTTTCCCGCTCGTTGTTGGCGTTTTTGTAGGTCCTGTCCACTGCCAGGGTAAAGGAGGCTACCGCCGTCCCGTTGGTGGTGGTCTTGAGCTCCGGGTCACGGGTTAAGCGGCCAATTATCACAATTCTGTTTAACATACCTCTTGCCATCCTTCCAGTTTTTTTATGCCGCGGCAATAGTCG
>DXZC01000175.1 GCA_019415505.1 Peptococcaceae bacterium
CGGTGGGCTGTGTGTTAACTATGGCGGGACCAGCCCCGGAAATGACGGGTGGTTCCGTAATCACCAATGAGGAGAAGATGATTAAAGGCGGTCGGGTTTCCCCCGCCTATGCTAACCCTAAGTTTTCCCTACTCAACCCGGAATACACCTTTTCTGTGCCCCAAAAGCAAATGGTTAGTGGCGTCTTTGATGTTTTATCCCATCTGATGGAGCAATATTTTACCGGCGAAGATGACAACACCACCGATTATATTATTGAGGGCGTTATGGAATCCCTGATTCACAGTACCAGAATTGCCCTGGAAAACCCTGAGGATTACGAAGCCCGCAGCAATATCATGTGGTGCGCTACTATGGGATTAAATACTATTACCGGGTTATCCAAGGCCCAGGATTGGGAGGTTCACATGATTGAACATCAGCTTGGCGCCTACACCGATTGTCCCCACGGCGAGGGACTGGCAGTGCTTTCCGTACCCTATTACAAGTACATTTATCAGGCTGGACTCGCTAAGTTCGCCCGGTTTGCTAAAAAGGTTTGTGGTTTGGCTGCGGAGATGCCAAATGAGGCGGCGGCCCTGGCAGGGATAGAGGCCCTTGGCAGCTTCATTCAAGAGCTTGGATTGCCCACCACCTTACGGGAACTGGGGGCGACGGCGGAAATGCTGCCTAAAATTGCCAGCTCAGCCGTTAAGGGCGGTGGTTACCGGCAGATGGAGGAAGAGGATATTCTCCGGGTTTTAGAGGCTTGCTTTTGAGGAACTGGTACTATGACTAAACAGGAAGTAGCGGAGCGTTTTCAAATACCCCTGGCCATTCTTGAGGAATATGAAAGCTGGAACTTGTGTGATTCCGTCCCACAGGTACTGGCGGTTTGGCAGTATGACGACAGTGATATTGAGCGGCTCAGCCTGATTATGACCTTGCACGACATCGGCTTTACTCCCCCAGAGGTTTATGAATATATGCGCTTATATCTGGGGGCAGGGGATACAGCAGCGGCCAGGCTGGCAATGTTGGAGAGACGGCGCTACGCTACCTTAAATGAAATTCATTATAGGGAAATGCAGTTAAGTAGGTTGGACTATCTTCGCTATGAGCTGCAAAAAAATAAACAGCAGAGATGATAATTTAATACCAAGCTCAAGACCAAGCTCAAACCAAAAGCCAAAGCAAAGGGTAAAATCATGAACCGCTAAATTTAAACTACTTTATGACTGGTGGCTGGATTTAAGGGAATCTGATGTGGGATAAGAGACCGGAGGCTTGGGGGAAAGTCGCCAAGCAGCGGCTTTTAGGGGGCGTTGGGAGCAACATAACTTAGTCAAGGGAAAACATGGTCAACTAAGGTTTGGTAAAAGGTTAGGAAGTTTAAGATATAGGAGAGGGATAGGAGGTTATAAGATGAGAATTCCCCACAGAGACGATTTTGAGAGAGTCAATGTATTTGGTACCGGGGCGCCCAATGATGCCTATGCCCAGTATTTTACTGGTATGTCCTATTTGCGGGCCCTGACAGAGCCAAGGGGCTCTGGGGTATTTCTGGCGAATATCACCTTTGAGCCAGGCTGCCGCAATAATTGGCATATACATCACGCCCGCAGCGGCGGCGGTCAGATTTTAATTTGTACTGCTGGCGAGGGTTGGTATCAGGAGGAGGGGAAGGCTGCCCTCAGTTTGGCGCCAGGAACTGTTGTGACAATTCCGCCGGGGGTAAAGCATTGGCACGGAGCAAAAGCCGATTCCTGGTTTAGCCATATTTCCCTGGAGGTTCCCGGCGACGAAACGGCCAACGAATGGCTAGAGCCGGTAACTGATGAAATATATAATAATCTGGAGTAAAGTATAAGGAGGCGTTTAGAATGTCCAAGAAACTTGTCGCTTATTTTTCTGCTAGCGGTGTAACCGCAGGCGTTGCCCAACAGCTGGCAAAGGTTGCCAAGGCGGATTTATTTGCCATTAAGCCCGCTGTGCCCTACACTGACGCTGATTTGGATTGGACCAATAAAAATAGCCGCAGTTCAGTGGAAATGCGTGACCCTGCTTCCCGCCCTGAAATAGCCGGAATTCTTGATAATATGGCGGATTACGATACCGTATTTCTCGGTTTTCCTATTTGGTGGTATATAGCCCCCACTATTATCAACACCTTTTTAGAGAGCTACGATTTTGCCGGCAAGACAGTCATACCCTTTGCCACCTCAGGCGGTAGCGGATTTGGTAAAACTGTGGCTGTCTTACAGCCCCTCTGCGCTGAAACCGCAAAATGGTTACCTGGAAAAATTTTGAACTGTGTATCTGAACAGGAGTTACAGGCTTGGCTTGCCAGCCTAGAGTAAAATACAAGGTACTACCTGTACCATGGTGTGGTCTGTGCCAGGCTTAAAAATGGTTGGCCACTTTTATTTTTGCCTATAAACAGTCAGGCGCTGAGGGATAATATGCTCCCTATGCTGTCTTATGCAATTACCAGGGCATATAAAGTCCGGCACAGCCGTGATTGATTGCAGTGGCGCATTCCCGGTTTAAGGGTTGGAAAATCCCTTGACAGAACAGGAGTTAGAAATATGGATTTTTATAAGACTGATCCAGAATTTATGGAGCGTATGGAATATTTTGCCTGGCAG
Organism: Peptococcaceae bacterium; assembly: GCA_019415505.1. Classification (GTDB taxonomy): domain Bacteria; phylum Bacillota; class Dehalobacteriia; order UBA7702; family UBA7702; genus Cryptoclostridium. Next base: position 2,628 of record DXZC01000175.1, read on the forward strand.
GATGTAGTTGGCGAGGAAACTCAGCAGTTGGCTGCGGAAACCAGGTACATAGCTATATTGGCGGCATTAATCGGTTGCCAGGGGGTTGACGTCTATAAGATTATGCTCCCCAAAGCCTTGGCTAACGGCGTGTCCCCTGTGGCAGCTAAGGAAATAATTTATCAAGCAGTAAGTTATCTCGGTATGGGCCGAATTTGGCCCTTTCTCACCGCTGCTAATTCGTTGCTAACAGAGAGAGGAGTTGAACTGCCCTTACCAGGCCAGGCCACCACAACTCTGGCAGATCGCTTGGCAAAGGGGGTGCAAGCCCAGGTTGATATTTTTGGCGAGCAGATGCGGGAGGCCTGGAAACAGGGACATATCAACCGTTGGCTGGCGGCGAACTGCTTTGGCGATTACTATACCAGAACGGGACTAACCTTAGGTCAGAGAGAAATGATTACCTTTTGTTTTCTTGCTGCTCAGGGTGGTTGTGAGCCTCAGCTCATCGCACACATCAAGGGAAACCTGCGCCTGGGAAATTCTTCAGAATTTTTAATTAAGGTAGTTTCCCAATGCTTACCCTATATTGGCTATCCCCGCAGTTTAAATGCGTTTGATTGTATTGAACAGGTGATGGCCGGAGAGTGAAAGTGAAGCAGTAAGTTAGCCGTATTTCTAGGAGTAGCAGTATTTCTAAGAGATGTGGCACGGGAGCAGATAGCTTTATGTGGCCCCCTCTTAAAACATTAATCACCTTAAAAACGCCGCCCAACTTTGTGCTGGGATGGCGTTTTGGTTGTTGATTACCTTCTGTTTCCTTGCTGTTCAAGGCAGTTGCGAGGTTTAGCTCATCGCGCACGTCCAGGGTTTGCTGTGCGGTGGGTGGTTTGTGGCTTTAGCCAGGGGAAGGGACTAGAGTCGGGGAAGTAGACTGACAATGTGGGGACAGCGGAACAGCCCAAGAGGGCAGGGGAGTATTAGCGCCAAGGCCATACGGAACAGGGGCTTTTTTGCTAAACATTGGAACAATTTGATTATAGTAGCAAGGTCTTTTTTCTAAGGCGAACCGTAAAACGTACCGCGGCATAGGGAGTTGTTAATACT
>DXZC01000176.1 GCA_019415505.1 Peptococcaceae bacterium
GAACTGGGCAAAATTCTTAGTGGCGTCAGCTATGGCCGTGGCGCTGACATAGTAATAATTATCAGAGGGACCACTGTAGGAACTGGTGGTGCAAACGCCGCCGGCGGCAATTTCCGTTCCCCCTACTGACCAGCCCCAAATATGGGTACCGTTATCGCCGATTTTAAAACCAAGCTCTTGATTCTTATGGAGTTGGAAGGTAATAGTTCCATCAGCGTTAAGATAACCATTTACCTCTTTTATTCTGGTAGCCCCATCATAAGAGTAGGTAACGCTTACTTTAACGGCTTGGGGTTCAGTTTCCTTTTCCTGCCACAAGGCGTTCAAGGTAATATTTTTGTTAACCGGCAAGTTGGCGCCGGGGCTATATTCCCGGCCGGTTTCACTATCTTGCCAACCCACAAAATCGTAATTAATCAGGTTAAAGCCAGCGTCAGGAATGGTAAAATTGTTTTCTTGGGCGCCGAGCTGATAAACAGCATAGGTATCCTCGGCGTCGACTGTTTTGCCGACGTTGCCGCCGTCATAAACAATTTTTTTACCGTCTTCAGGGTAGTTGGAAAAGAGGGAAACCGTATAGGCTTTGACGGTAATAATATATTCTGCGGTACGACCGTCCACAGTAGCGGTTATTTTAGCGCTACCCCCTTTTATACCGGTAACCCGGCCGTTACTAGCCACAGTGGCCACGGTGGGTTTATCCGAGCTCCATCTGGCGTTGTCTACTAAGGTTTCGTGGTCGTTATCCTCAATTTGATAGACCTGGAGGCCAATGGTTTCGCCGACAGAAACTTCTCTGGGGCCCTCTATGCGTAGGCCTGTAATATTAGGTATGACATTTATCAGCAAGGTATTGCTAACGCCGTTGGCGGCAGTAGCCGTGATGGTGGCTTGCCCGGAGCTAATACCCCGCGCCTCACCTTGGGCGCTAACAGTAGCTATAGCAGAATCCGAGGATTCCCAGGTTACGGTTTGGTCAGCCCGGTCCGGAGAAACTCTGGCTCTTAACTGGAGGGTATTGTTAACATTCACAGTGTTGTTGCCCATGATTGTTACAGCTGTGGCTTGGGCGGCGCTAACCTTAATATTATAGATTACTGTACTATTGCCTCTGGTATAGGTAATAGTAGTTTCGCCCTCGCCTCTGGCTGTTACTACGGTAGATCTGCTATTATTGGTGGGACTAACCGTCGCGATGCTGGTATCTCTGGAAGCCCAATTGCCTTTATTATTTTGCTCCAGTCTTCGGGTTGCCCCAACCTCCAGTTCAATAGTTTGGCCGTTAGCGTCAAAGGCCAAGGGAGATAAAAGAGTAGTGTCGGCAGACATTACCTGCTGGTTGAAGAAGTCAGTAGCTAGAAAAGTAGTCAAAGGAATAAGGTTGTTTAAGCTATCCTTAGCAGGGGCGTCAGCTTCATCTTCCCCGCCATTATTATCGAGGCGGTCGCTATCAGGGTTGTTGGCCTGCTCCTTATTGTTATCAGGGCTGTTATTATCGTTTTCGTTAGTGGCGTCGCCCTCGTCATTGGCGTTGGGGTCAGCTTCGCTGTCCTCTGTCGGCTCCTCTTTGTCCTCCCCTGTAGAGTTTGCGGTGTAAACAGCCTTGACAGTGAGATTATTTGTTACCAAGGTGGTGGCTTTAAATTCGCTATTATCAGCAACATTTACCCATTTGGTAAAGGTGTAGCCCTCTCTGTCCGGTAAGGAGTTGGTGAGGGATTTTAATTGGCCATATGTTTTCTCAGCCTCAACCTTCACTTCTTTAACCACGCTATTATCAAAGTTCACAAACTTAACTGTGTAGATTGCGGGGGCCTCCGGTTCCGCGCTATCGCTGGGATTAGCGTCCCCGCCGCCGGTGGTGGTATCATTGTTGTTAACAGCGGGAGTTTCCGTGGGGGCGGGCTGAGGTTCAGTCTCAGGTTTTGGTTCGGGTTTAGGCTCCGGCTCCGGAGCCGGCGTTACCGCGGGGGTTTCGCTAGCGGCTGGGGTTTCCGGAGCAGCCGGTGTTGCCGGGGCCGCGGCCCCGCCGCCGTCCTCAGCGGATAAATCCGAGACAGTAGCGGCTATACCGCTCATAGGCGCGATATTAAAGGTCATTACCATAATTAACATAACGGATACAAAGGTCCGTAGTTTTCTACTTCTAATTAATTTTAACATATCTCCATCCTCCTTCACTCCTGACGGGTGAGATGCTCCCGAGTAGCCAGAGTAAAACCTTATCTACATTTTAGCTTTATTTTAAGCCTGCTATATTTTTAGCCAGGGGCCTCTTAGACCACCGCATTTTAGCCTGCCGCCTTTTGAACTTCCTACATTTTAACTTTCAGTCTTTTAACCTTCAGTCTTTAACTTCAGTCTTTTAGCCTTCTCTGTTTTAGCCTTTAGTCTTTCAGCCTTTGGTCTTTTAACCTTACATATTTTTAGCCTTCTATCTTTTAACCTGCTGCGGTTCAAGGCCGTTACAGTGGCCTGGTTGTGGCTTTGCCAGTCTAACCGGGTATAGTGGTCACCTTAAACCCGGTCTTAACTAGGTTTAGGCCTCCTCCGCGAGGCTGATATTCTCTGGGGCCTCATCCTTGGTCATAGCGCTTTCCATGAGCATAAGCAGCTCCAAGGCGCTGCGGAAGTTTTGTTTTTCCCCCGCTTCAACCCAAGTAACATTACCTTGCCAGGTAGAATTCTGCCGAAACTCCACCTGCACAACGAAAGTGGCGCTCTCCCCTTTGGGGTGTATATCTGTACGCTGTTTCAAAGAAATAACCTCCTCTTTGGTGAAAATCCCCTTTGTGCCCTTGTTTTTTTGCCTCTTTTGTGAGAAACGCCGCAATGCCGTAGAAGCTTGGGGCTTACCCAACGTATCGAGAAAACCATCGAATTGGATAAGTAAGGCGCCAATATCCCGAAACAGGGTCGGTTCTTGGCGGCTGCCAAAATAGGCTCTCCCCGCTATGCCCGATTCCTTGTAGCTATCAAGGCAGATAGCCAGTTCGTCATAACGCCGGGGAAACTGTGTGTAATAAGACATAGCCTAGCCCTCCTTGCCTCTTTTACCAAAGTTTAACAAATGGTGGTAACAGAACTGGTCACAAAACCGGGGTTTTGGAAAAATTTTTCTTTTATTTTTAGACCAAGCTAATATTTTACAAAACCTGACTATATGGTTATATAAAATTTCTTTTTCTAATAAAGCCAGGTGAAAAAGGTGGGTTATGAGGGCAGATAACGCCGGAAAAAAGGCTAAATCTAACTGGGAGCAAATTATCATAAGTAAAAATCTATCAAGTGGCGGGCGACTTTTCCCGCTTTTTATCCCCGCTCTTTATCTACTTTTATACGCTCTGCTTAACACCCCTCTTTATCCACTTCTTTACGTCCTACCTTAGGCTCCTTTTTACTCTCTTATTTACACGCTATTAACGTCCTTCTTTACCAGCTCTTTACCCACCCAGGGGGCGATTTAGGGGCCAGCCCAATGCGGAACACATTACCAGAGAATTAGGTAAAATAAAAAACTCCCTGAAACCCAGCTGCCAGGTACTTATTAAGTACGCAACAGCTTCGTTTCAGGGAGTTTATTTTACCTTCCGTCAGCCTAAGGTGTTTAGGGGTTTGGGGTTTGGGGT
>DXZC01000177.1 GCA_019415505.1 Peptococcaceae bacterium
CATAATCCGGCGCTACAAATTCACAAAAAACAGCCCAAACAAAGGTCCGTACCGTTTCATTGTTAGCTATATATTTGATTGAGATGTCCGCCATTGTTTATTACCCCCGCAAGCTCCCGTTTGTTCCTGGCTTTATGCCCTCATTTTACTACAATATTTTATCACAATACTGCAGCTTTTACCACCTGGAAGCAAAGGAGGAAAACGTCTCAGCGCCCAATACTAAGAAGCAAGTAACGCAGCGTCCCACGTGTCTTGATAAACGGGTCTGGGCTGAAAGCCAGAATTAACGCACTATCTTTGCTTGTTTTTTAAGGTTAAGTGCCCAATACTAAGAACCAAGTAACTCGCCGTCCCACGTAACTTGATAAATGTGTCTGTTCAGAAAGCCAGAATAAACGAGCTACCTTAATTTGTTTTTAAGGCTAAGCGCCCAATACTAAGAAGCAAGTAACTCGCCGTTCTACGTGGTTTGATAAACGTGTCTGTTCAGAAATCCCAGAATTACCGCGCTACCTTTGTTTGTTTTTAAAGTTAAGCGCTCAATACTAAGAAGCAAGTAACTCGCCGTTCTACGTGGTTTGATAAACGTGTCTGTTCAGAAATCCCAGAATAAACGTGCTACCTTAATTTGTTTTTAAGGCTAAGCGCCCAATACTAAGAACCAAGTGACTCGCCGTTCTACGTAACTCGATAAACGGGTCTGGGCTGAAAGCCCAGTTAGAAGAAGAGGAAGGTGGGGGCGGAGCGGTAGTATTCAATAATGCCCTGGTAAACTGATTTAGCTACTTTTTTCTGATAGCTTGGGTCCAGAAGTAAAGCCTCCTCTTCGGGGTTGGAGAGAAAGCCGGCTTCCACAATAATGGCGGGGATATCCACAGCCTTGAGTATGTAGGGAGCGGAGATAGTTTGGGCTTCCCGTTTTTTCACCTGCTCAGTTTGTGACCATAGCTGGCTTTGCACCTCAGTGGCGAGGCGCTCGCCCTTGGTGGATTCAGGGTAGAAGAATACCTGCGCCCCTTGGCAGGTCTGGTCGGGTATGGCGTTGCATTGCATGCTGATAAAAATATCCGCTTTAGCCTCAGCCACTATTTCCGCTCTGGCGTCCAAGTCCTCCTTTTTTACCTCGCTGAGGGCAACATCCTCGGACCGGGTTAAAACCACTTTAGCGCCGTTCTTGGTCAAATACTTCTCTAAATAGAGGCTGAGGCGTAAATTTACGTCCTTTTCCAAAGAGCCGCTTACCCCCACCGCCCCTGGGTCTGCCCCGCCGTGACCAGGGTCAATAGCAATAACTTTGTTCTGGAGAATGTCTTTAGCCGCCAGGTCCTTAGTTTGGGCCAGGGAGGGATAAACCGCCAAGCCCAAAACTATGAAAGCGCAGACCGCCACCGCGATAATCGCGGCGGTGCGGCGGCGAAAAGTACGGAGGATAAAGATTTGCATAGGAATACCGCCTTAATTTTTGTTTAAGTATATGCTAGGGTGGTTGAGAGCATAACAAGGATTTACGTTTTTCCCGCCCGTGGCGGTAATTATCTTCTAAACGGCTGTTCCGTTTCTCTCCAAAGGCTGATTCGTCGGTCTCCAAGGTTGGCTCGGTCGATATCCGAGGATGGCTCCGTCCGTCCCCAAGGTTGGTTCGGTCGGTCCCCAAGGGTGGTTTCGTCGATCCCCAAGGCTGTTCCGTCGGTCTCCAAGGGTGGTTCTATCGGTCCTCAAGGTTGGTTCCGCCGCTCCTTAGCTGGCTAGACCTGGGCCGGGGCTGGCGAACTAAGGTCTAGATTGGGCGGTAGGCGCTGGGGCAACGGGGCCGGTGGTTGTCGCCGCGTTAGCTTTGCCCCTTGTTGCCCTGGGTCAGGGGGGGTATTTAGGGTAAGCCGTTAAGCTGGGGCCAGTGATAAGCCCTAAGCTCCCAGTTTCACCCTTGGCGCAGCGCCCTAGTAACCCCCTTTGTGAGGGGGGGAAGCAATCTACCCCCTTGTTAATTTATCCGGCAAAATAAAAAGGACTCCCTGGAAGGGGAGTCCTCTGCTTCATCTCACGGTGCTTCTCGGTTTTAAGTCACTGTGTTTCTCTGCCTCATCTCTCGGCACTTTTCTGTTTTAAGTCTCGTTGTTTCCCTGCTTCATCTCACGGTGCTTCTCGGTTTTATAACTCTGTGTTTCCCTGCTTCATCTCAGGGCGCTTCTTGGTTTTATATCTCGTTGTTTATCTACTTCATCTCAGGGCTTCTCAGCTTTTCCTCTCGTTACTTCTCTGCTTCATCCCTCAGCAATCCACTTTTTTATCTCGCGCTTCTTTCTTTTCCGGGCATTTTCCCGCCCTGTGGTTTACCGGTTCGGCTTTGGCTGTCTGGGGTCGATTGGCCTGATATTTTATTGTTGAAAGAAGAAATTCACCGTCATATCCAAATAATTTTCACCGCTGTAGTTGCTGTACTTTGCTTGCACTAGCTTTTTAAATTCCGCTCCATTAGCGCAGTTGGCGGCAATAGCCTTTAAATCCTTGAGGTAAGCTATCTTTGTAGCCACATCCTTCAGGCTTTCCGGCGTGTAGTGGGAAGTGAGAATCAGGTTATAGCCTTTAGTTAAATATGTTTCCAACTGGGCGATTAGAGCGTCTGCCTGTTCCGGTCCCGCCACAATGGAGTGGCAGTCATGGCCCAGCATATGGGTGTAAACAGCGTTAATTGCCGGTATTTCTAAATCATAGGCTTCCGGGGTGGGGTGGATAATAAAGTCCCAGCCGCCGATATTTGCCTGGACCGCCTCTATAATATGGTCAATTTTATGGAGGGAGCTATCAAAAATTGCGCCAAAAGCCGCTGTAAAATTATCAATCAGGGCTTTACCGCCGCCTCTATAGCCGTAATCAACGGCGTTTTGGGTGGCATATTTAGGTATATCCGGCAGGAAGGAGCCGCCGGCGGCATGGTAAGCTATGAGCATTGCCGTCGGCTTTAAGCCCGCCTTTGCCATATATTCCGCCAGTTCCCTATTATTATCAAAAAAGCAGGGTGACTCAATGATTACGGCTTCATTTTCCTTGACTAATAAAAAAACCTCATTATCGATAAAATCATTGGTCTTATAGGCCTGGAGCTGGACTGGCCCGCAATGGTAAATGGTCATTTCTCCTTTAGCTAGGGTAATTTTTTCGCAATTAGTGGTTGTCATAATTAATTCCTCCTTAGGGATTCCGGTTTTGCGGGTTGACATTCTCAACCCTTGACCATATAATAAATCCGTAAGGAGTATTTGTAAAGTAAGCACCTTTTTGTGCTGTAGTTACTAAAATGATACTATTAGACTATAACCCCTAATTGGCTGTTAAAATTTTTGCTTTTGGGGGCTGATAATAAGCGAGGAATAAAATGTCAAGTATGCAATTACCCCCCTGCCCAGTGGAAACCACCCTAACCCTAATCGGCAATAAATGGAAGGTTCTGATTATTCGGGATTTACTCCCCGGCACCAAGCGTTTTGGGGAGCTAAAAAAATCTTTAGGTAAAGTATCCCAAAAGGTGCTCACCGCCCAACTCCGGGATATGGAGGCTTCGGGCCTGGTAAATCGCAAGGTCTATGCTGAGGTGCCCCCCAAAGTGGAGTACACCCT
>DXZC01000178.1 GCA_019415505.1 Peptococcaceae bacterium
GTTTTTAGAGATATTAAGGAGGTTTATGCCTTGTCTAAGCTAGTAATCAAAGGCGGAAAACCCTTAACCGGTACTGTCAAAATTAACGGCGCGAAAAATTCCGCTGTTGCCATAGTTGCGGCGTCGGTTTTATTTAAAGGAAAAACTGTATTAGAAAATATTCCCCAAATAAGCGATATTCTCATACTACTGGGCATTATGGAAAAAATGGGCGCTACCGTGGAGTGGCTTGAAGATGATGTGGTAGCTATTGAAATTCCCGACGATTTTGCCGTGGCCGCCCGCTATGAAGAGGTGCGTAGCTTGCGGGCTTCAAATTTGCTCCTCGGCTCCCTTTTGGGCCGCAAGGGCCAAGCTTTGGTCTCTCTGCCCGGTGGTTGCGATTTAGGCCAGCGTCCAATGGATTTACATATTAAGGGCTTTGTTAAGCTGGGCGCTGAAGTTGAAACCAATATGGAGGAGGGCTACATTACCGCCTCTACATCGGGGCTTACAGGTTCCTTTATTTATTTGGATTTTCCCAGCGTTGGCGCAACGGAAAATATTATGATGGCGGCTGCCCTGGCCGAGGGACTCACCGTGATTGAGAACGTGGCTAAGGAACCGGAAATCGTTGATTTGGCCAACTTCCTCAACAATGGCGGCGCCAAAATCAGAGGCGCCGGCACTGATATAATTAAAATAGAAGGGGTGCCGGAGTTAATCGGTCCCCGTTACAGTATAATTCCCGATAGAATAGAAGCCGGTACCTTTATGGCCATTGCCGCCATGAACCAAGGCAATTTAAAGCTGGAAAATGTTATTTCCGCCCATCTTAACCCTGTGATTGCTAAAATGCGGGAGGCAGGGGTTACGGTGCGCCCCAATGGCAGCGATATATTTGTCAAGGCCCCCCAGGAGTTGAAGGCTGTGGATATAAAAACCCTGGCTCATCCCGGTTTCCCCACTGATATGCAGCCCCAGATGATGAGTGTGCTCTCGGTTGCTAACGGCACCAGCACGATTGTGGAAAACCTCTTTGAAAACCGCATGAAAGCCGCGCCGGAGCTTATAAAAATGGGTGCGGATATTACAGTGGAAGGCGTTACAGCCACAATAAAAGGAGTGGCAGAGCTCCATGGCGCCTCTGTGACAGCTAAGGATTTACGGGCCGGCGCGGCTCTGGTGGCCGCTGCCTTGGCAGCCTCCGGCGAAACCGAGGTCAACGGCCTTTCCTATATTGACCGAGGCTATTGGCATATGGCTGAAAAATTACAGGAAATAGGCGCTGATGTGGAGAGGGTGGATTAATGCTTACAGCGGCAACTTTATTTAGCAACAGCAAGGGCAACTCAGTATTTATCTCTTCCGGAAAAACTAAAATATTAGTAGACGCCGGGGTGGCGGCCTGCCGCATAGAGGCGGCCTTGGCGGATTTGGGTGAATCCATGTCCGATGTGGCGGCTATTCTTGTAACTCATGAGCATATTGACCATGCTAGAAGCGCCGGGAGTCTATCCCGGCGTTATGATATACCTATTTACGCCGCGCCTAAGGTTTGGCAGGAATATAATGGCTTCGGTAATATTAAAAGCAAAAATCAGGTAGAATATAAATATGGTATGACCATTGGCGATTTAAACCTGGATTTTTTTAAAACTTATCACGACGCTATTCAGCCTGTGGGCCTTATTGTCAGCTGCGGCGCTAAAAAGCTGGGTATTTGTACGGATACCGGCATTTTTACCCCGACAATGGAGCAAATGCTCAAAGGAGCGGACGCTTTGATTTTTGAGGCCAACCATGATGTGGATATGCTGCGGCGGGGCTCTTATCCCCAGAGTACCAAAAAACGCATTTTGGGCGAGCGTGGGCACCTCTCCAATGTAGACGCGGCGTTGGCCTTGTCCCGAATTATCACGGAAAATACCCGTTATATCACTTTAGCCCATTTAAGCGAGGAAAATAATAAACCGGATTTAGCCTACGCTACTGTTTGCCACCAGTTGGAACAGTGCGGTTTAAGTTCCGGTTTAGATATTCAGGTTGCTCCTGCGGGTCATACCTCAAAACTTATGGTTATAGAATAGTATTAAGTATATTTTGAGGTAAAATTCATGAGAAAAAGTGTCAGTATTCCCTTACTTGTTATTTTGGTGATTTTTGCCGCCTTGGCTGGCGGCTTTTTTACCTTGGCCCTCGGTCCTACAGTTTTGGGTACTACCTGGGAGTCCCAGGTTGCTCCCACCGCGGAAAAAACCGCGGTGGAACAGAAAAGCCAGAGTTCAACTTCCAGCGGAGAGCTGAGCGCTGTAGAAATAGGCGAAAAGCTCAGTCCCTCAGTGGTGGGGGTGTCTAATATGACAAAGCTCAATAGCAATACAACAGGCAACAGCACTGATGTGGAAATGGGCATCGGCTCCGGGGTAATAATTGACCCCCGTGGCTATATTGTTACCAACTACCATGTTATCAGTGGCGGTGAGAGTATTAATGTAACTTTGAGCGACGGCCCCCAGACCGCCGGTACCATAGTGGGAACCGATAAAAGAACAGATTTAGCCCTTTTAAAAATTGAGGGAAATGATTTCAGCGCCGCGGTATTCGGCGATTCGGACACAGTTTTGGTTGGGGAATCCGCTATTGCCATTGGTAATCCCGGTGGTTTAGATTTTGCCAGCTCCGTGACTCAGGGTATTATCAGCGGCCTTAACCGGCCCTTAACCACAGACGAAGGCTTGCGCTTTAAATTAATTCAGACTGACGCCGCGATTAATCCCGGCAATTCCGGCGGAGCATTAGTCAATAACCGCGGTGAGGTAATTGGCATCAACACAATAAAAATCAGCGAAGAAGGCTTTGAGGGCATGGGCTTTGCTATCCCCGCTAATTTAGTCAGCGATATCGTCCAGGAGCTAATGGATACCGGTAAGGTTACCAGGGCCGCCTTGGGGGTCTATCTTTTAGGCTCCGTGGGCCGGGAATACGCTGTACCTGACGGTGGCATTGACCACGGCGTAGTAATATCCGTTCGGGAAGGCGGGCCGGGAGCAGAGGCCGGACTGCGGGAAAACGATGTGATTACCGCTGTGGACGGCAATGAAATATCTGATATTTATGAATTGCAGGACGTAATTTTCGACCATGAAGTAGGCGATACCATAGAGGTAACGGTCTACCGTAACGGCGCCACGGAAACTTATCCGGTGCTTTTAGGCCAGTTGGAGGATGAATGAAAATAAGGATTTTGGCGATTGGCAAAATCAAGGAAAAATATTTACAGGCCGCCATTGCCGAGTACGCTAAAAGGCTGAAGCCCTATTTAAAATTGGAAATTTTAGAGGGACCGGAGTTAAACGCCCCGGAAGGACTTTCACCCGGCGAAATAGAGCGAATACTGGCGAAAGAGGGTCAATTTCTGGCGGCGAAAATGCGTGAGGGCGATTACAATATTGTTTTAGATTTAGACGGTGAACTTCTCACTTCTCCCCAAATAGCCCAAGTGGTGGCAGATGAAGGTATGATGCGGGGTAAGACCTTGAATTTTATCATCGGCGGTTCCCTGGGGGGGGGCCAGTCCGTAAAAGATAAAAGCCACCTAAGA
>DXZC01000179.1 GCA_019415505.1 Peptococcaceae bacterium
GAGGTAACACGGCGACATAGCCAAGTGGTAAGGCAGAGGACTGCAAATCCTTTACGCCCCGGTTCAAATCCGGGCAGCGCCTCCAAATAAAACACCTGTTAAACGTATGTTTGACGGGTGTTTTCCTTTTATATTCAGCGCACAAAAATACCAAAATAAGGGGTTTTTTTACTAATTGATTAGTAAAAATTTAGTAAAAACTTTTCACAAAAAAGCCCTTCCAATTAAGGTAGAGCTCTCTGATTAAAACTTCCTTCTCCCATAGTATTTATAGTTATCCATATTTTTGCTATTTTGCTAGGGTTACTCTATTAGGTAATATTTGCTGCTTGCCACCTTATGACCGCTAAAATACTGCTGCTAAAAAAATACCGAAGCCTCAAGCTTCGGTATTTTTTTTATTTATTTAACAAGATTTCAATTTTTTCTAAAAGTAAATCTTTATTTAAGCCGGTTACACCGGAAAATATCACCATTTCATCATCGGTCAGGGACATTTCCCGTTTTATCATGGCTCTATTTTTAAGCTGGTTATTTTTGCTGAGTTTATCTGCTTTGGTGGCTACTACCATATAAGGCAGACCAGAACTCTTTAAATAATCATGCATTTGCAAATCCTGAGCGCTGGGGGGATGGCGTAAATCCACAATTTGCCATACCACCATTGGACGACCAGAATTTAAATACATATCCACCATGGTTTTAAAAGCGTTTTTTTCACTGTGACTCACCTTAGCATATCCATAACCGGGTAAATCCACAAAATACCATTGGTCGTTTACACTATAAAAATTTAGCGTTCTGGTTTTACCTGGGCTAGAACTGGTACGGGCCAAATTTTTGCGGTTGATCAACTTATTAATCAGGGAGGATTTACCCACATTTGAGCGGCCGGCTAAGACTATATCCAACCCTAAATCAGACGGATATTGGTCCGGCCGCGCAACTGTAGCTGCTACCTCGGCTTTTTTTACTTTCAGCATTATTTTTCCTCATCATTTATTAGGGCAACATTAAGTACGTCATCCATGGATTCGCAAAGATGAAATTCCATTTTACGTCGGATATTTTCCGGTATTTTTTCAATGTCCTTTTTATTATCCTGGGGCAAAATAATAGTTTTAACCCCAGCGGCATAAGCGGCCAGGACTTTTTCCTTCAGACCGCCAATGGGTAATACCCTTCCCAATAGGGTAATCTCCCCAGTCATAGCCACATCGGAACGGACCGGCTTATTGCTAAGCCGCGAAGCCAGAGCCGTCGCAATAGTGACGCCAGCAGACGGACCATCCTTAGGTATAGCTCCCTCCGGTACATGTATATGAATATCAGACTTTTCTTCAAAGTGTGGTTCCAAGCCCAGTTTATCGCCAATGGAACGAACATAGGTAAAACCAGCCTGGGCGGACTCTTTCATTACATCGCCTAATTTCCCAGTAAGGTGCAATTTACCGCTGCCCGGTAAAAGCTGAACTTCCACTTGTAAAATTTCGCCGCCAACTTCTGTCCAAGCCAAACCGTTGACAACGCCAACCATTGGTTGGGGAACGGCTTTATCATGGCTATAACGGGAGGCTCCTAAATAATCCTGTAAATTTTTCCGGGAAACCTTTACAGACTTAGTCTTACCCTGTACGATTTCTTTAGCCGCCTTACGGCAAACAGCGGCAATATTGCGGTCTAAATTACGCACTCCTGCTTCCCTGGTGTAGTCGCTAATCAAATCCAAAAGGGCATTATCGGAAACCTGGAACTGTTCCTCTGCCAAACTGTGTTTTTCCATTTGTTGCGGTACCAGGTGGCGCTTGGCAATAGCTAGTTTTTCTTCCCTGGTATAGCCGCTAATTTCAATAACTTCCATACGGTCTAGGAGAGGTGCTGGAATATTATAACGCACATTGGCTGTGGTTATAAACAATACCTTTGATAAATCAAAGGGAGCCTCAATGTAATGATCGCTAAAGGTGTTATTTTGTTCCGGGTCTAAAACCTCCAGCAAAGCTGATGAAGGATCGCCCTTATAATCATTGCCCAGTTTATCCACTTCGTCTAAGAGAAAAACAGGGTTACGGCTACCGGCATTTTTCATATTTTGCATAATACGTCCGGGCATGGCCCCAATATAAGTGCGGCGGTGGCCCCGAATTTCAGCTTCATCATGTACGCCCCCCAGGGACATACGCACGAATTTCCGGTTTAAGGCTCTAGCCACAGATTTTGCTAAGGAAGTTTTACCAACTCCCGGAGGGCCGGTTAGGCAAAGTATAGGCCCTTTCATTGATTTAGAGAGCTGACATACCGCCAAATATTCCAGGATGCGCTCCTTTACCTCTTCTAAACCATAATGGTCCTCATTGAGAATGTCCTCGGCTTTATTTATGTCTAAATTATCCTTGGTTTCCTTGCGCCAAGGCAAATCAATCAGCCAATCAAGATAATTCCTAATTACTACCGCTTCCGCCACCATTCCCGGCATTTTCGCTAAACGGTCAACCTCTTTTAAAGCCTTTTCCGCCGTTTCCTTAGGCATTCTCAGCTTTTTGATTTTTTCCCGGTACTCTTCACATTCAGCGTCCTTATCTTCTTCATCGCCTAATTCCTTATTAATGGCCTTAATTTGCTCGCGCAAGTAGTACTCCCGCTGGTTTTTCTCCATTTGCTTTCTTACTTCTTGAGCAATCTTTTTGTCGATATTAAGTATTTCCGATTCCTTTTCCAATAATACCAACAAAGTTTTTAGCTTGCTAATCACATTGGTATCTTCCAAAAAGTTCTGTTTTTCCGAGAGCTTAACAATTATTTGGGATGCTATTAAATAGGCCAGTGCCTCAGTTGACTCGGTAGACACTATTGCGGCCATTATTTCCGGCGGAACCTTATGGGAAAGGTTACTGTATTCCTCAAATTCTCTGGCCAGCCGGCGGGCATAAGCCTCAGATTCTAATTCACTGATGCAGGGTTCATCCTCTAGAACGCAAGCTTCAGCCTCAATATGGGTATCGTTACGAATAAAATCCAGTATCTCCACCCGGGTAACCCCTTCCACAATTATGCGCAAAGTACCGCCAGACGGGCGAATCACCTGTTTAATCGTGGCAATAGTACCAATAGTGTGAACATCGCTAATGCCAGGATCATCCACATGGATATCCTTCTGCATAGCCAAAATAATTTCCTTACCCTCATAAGCTAAGGCTTCGTTAATGGCCTTGATACTCTTTTCCCGGCCTACGTCTAACTGCATTACTGTATGTGGGTAGACCAAAACCCCTCTTAACGGCAAAACCGGCATTTCAAAAATATCCATATAGTTATCGGAAACACCACTGGAAACGGTGTCCACAACCTCCTCAGCTAGGCCGTCAAAAACATCCGCAATATTTTCATCTGTATTTTTACTCATCGTCCTATCCTCCAATCTCTAATTATCTCTAGATAACGATGTTTTTAATATCTTTTCTTGTTTCATAATATCATAAACTAAAGTGATAATAAATTCAAGTTTTTAGCCAATTTTACCTTGATTTTCCACACAAAAG
>DXZC01000018.1 GCA_019415505.1 Peptococcaceae bacterium
CTTAAATGGTACCCCTATAGCAGGCGCAGTGGCTAATCACACCTTCACTGCTGCTAACGAGGTTACTACTATCTCCTTCAGCATACCCTTCCAAGTAACTACTGCTCCGGCCAGTTTAGAAGTTATTGTGACCGAAGCTGACCGTGTATTCTCCGACGTTTCCTTAACAGTGAATCGTCTAGGTTAAATTAGCGGAAAAAGCAACCTAAGCTACAAATAATACTAGTACGCTACCTCCTAAATTAAAAAAGCAGTGGATTTAATAATCCACTGCTTTTCTCTAATTTAAATTAATTATTCATCTTCAACTATGGTTATGGTTTTGCTCACCTCATCTGATACAGCGCCACGGCAATCCATCACTGTGAGGGTTATAGTTACTTCCCCTGGCTCCTCAAAATAATCCTGGTGGTTTGTCCAAGTCCATTCCACAATTTCATCGCCATCGGGATCCTGAGCGTCGGCGGTATACTCCACAGTTTCCCCTATGGCATAGGTATCCTTATTAGTAGAAAATTCCGCTGTTGGCGCCTTATTCTTATCATCAGGCATAAATACAAATACTCTGGAAATAGAGCCGGCATAAGCCGTATCATACCCAAAAGCCTCACAAAAAGCTACCAAAGGTACATATGGAACATTATCTTTAATTATAGGGGCGGCCGGCCAATCCTGCTTCTCACCGTTTACCTCAACTTGGGCAGCGTCAAAATTAATTTTTACTTTTACGCCGTTGCCTTTTACTGTCGCCTTATCAGAGCCTTCCTTCATTTTCACCGTTACGGGTAAAACTTCAGCTAAACCATCTAAAGGCGCCATAGCGGTACCATCATCCACATAGATACTATTATCCATTGTAATAGCTTCCTCGCCAAGAGTAGCTGTAGCGGAATTAAAGGTAAAGGAGGCGTTAAACGGCTCTTTACCGCCAAAAGCCGAATATAAGGCGGCAAAAAGTAAAATGGCTAAAATAACTATTATACCGCCAATAACCACAGCCTTGCCAGTGGCACCCTTTTTTCGGGGCCGGGTAGCGGACTTAAGACGCGGAGCCTTAGCTGCCGGCCTTTCTTTGCCAGCGTCAGTAACAGACGACCGCGGCGGCTGTTTTATTGCCGGCTCCTTCTCCTTCTGGGGCGTAACGGTATTTGGCGGGGAATATTCAGCTTTTGCCGGGGTTTCCGGGGTATTATTTATATTCTCTCCTTCTATCCGGGACATAGCTGAGGCGTTTATTCTACCCTTGCGCTTTTCATAAGCCTCTCTGTTTGATCGTTTTTTCATCTTCGGAACCTCACAAGTTAAAATCCTAAATTTTCACCTATTATTATAACCGTAAAATCCATGCCCAGGCTGGGTCGCTTTAAAATAGTGTAAGCCCGGCATATACGGTCAGGCGAATTGCAATCCATACAACGTCCTGTTTCCACACAGGGGGTGGACAGGTTTAATCTTTTGGCATTGGGAGCAGCGGCTAAATTAACAATGCGGTCCATGGCTTCGTCCACATCAGCGCATATTTTATTTTTACCCGCCACCAGTATAACGCGACGAGGGCCAAATATCATAGCGGATACTCGGTTGCCCTTACCATCGCAATTAACTAAATAACCTTTCTCAGTTAGGGCGTTTGTGGAGGTGAGAAATACATCGGCCCTACCCTCGGCCAGGCAAATTTTTTGGTTCTCCTCAGAGCTTTTAGCCGTACTATGGTCCAAGACCACACCGCCCCGCTCCGCTATCTTGGCGGGCAAGTCCAAGGTCTTTATGGTCATAGAACCGCCAATTCCCACAGTTTGACCGGTTGCTATATTGTCGAGAATATACTTTACCGCATCCTCCCTGTAGAGAAAATATTTAGCTTTAAAGCCATTATGCTCCAACCGGTTTATTACGCCATTAATTTTAAGATCCGCTTGGTTCTCCATAATTTCTCCTCTTTTCCAGATTCATATATTTATTTACCATTTTTCCCTCACGAAATATTTCTTAGGGGTGAAAGGGTAAATTACTAATTTTGCGCCATAAACCCAGCGGCTATATATCAACCTTTTCGGCGCTGCGGCGCACCTCTAAGTCATTAACAAATTGCACTGCCGTGCGGCCGGAAAGATTATGCTGCCAACGTACCCATACCAGAGCCTCCCGGCGAATATCCTCCGGAGGCATGTCCAATCCCCGGGCAGCGGCTAAACGCTCCACAATGTTAAGGAATTCCTCCTGGTCAGGGTTGAGAAAGGCAATGGACAGGCCAAAACGATGGGATAGGGAGAGTATTTCATCAGTGTTTTCCCGAATATTAACATCCTCGCCCTCTCGATCGGCCCAGGTTTCCTTCACCAGGTGGCGACGGTTGGAAGTGGCATATATGAGAATATTGTCGCCAGTTTTGGCCAAGCCCCCCTCTAAAACAGTTTTCAGATTTTTAAAATCACTCTGATCCCCGTCAAAGGATAAATCATCAATAAAAATGATAAAATGCAGGCCAATGTCCTCCAGATAACGGCATATTTGCGGCAGGCTAGCCAGATTATGCCTTTCCACCTCGACCAACCGCAGTCCCTTGGCGTAATAGCGGGTTCCCACCGCCTTAATGGTGGAGGATTTACCAGTGCCCCGCTCGCCGTAAAGCAAAACATTATTGGCGGTAGCGCCCCGCAAAAAAGCCTCGGTATTGCGGCAAATTTTACTTTTTTGCTTTTCATAGCCTATTAAGCTATGGAATTTCACCAGGTCAGGCCGTTTAATGGGAATTAGGGCATTATCCCAACGGAAAAAGGGGTAAAAGGCAAAATCACCGTAACCCCGTTTTTGATAATACGCCACTAAATTAAGGAGAAATATACCGGCGTCATCCTCCAAAAAACTGCGGTAGAGAGCCTCCTCCCGCTTTTTCCAACGACTTTTACCATTGGCTGGAATATAATCCTCCATCACAGCTATACTGGTGCGGGTGCGGAAATTCTTAATAGTTTCCAGTTCCTTAACGGCAATTTGCCATAGGTAGGAATTAGCCAAATCATCCCCGCGCAAGGCGCCGCGGCTCAAGACGTTATCCGCATAAATAAGGCGTTGAAGTATATACTTTTTCCGCAAATCCCCGGAAATACCCCACTCCTCTGCCCAGGCTAACAGGGCTCCTTCTTCTATTTCAAATTCTGCATTACGAAATATCACAAAAAATCTCCTGGTTGGGATTAAGCCCAGTATTGCCAGCTAACCTATTGCATACACGCAAAGGGCGTGGTCCAGGCTTATACCAGACCGTATTTAAGCTTTACGCTTCTGCCAAGCGCCATTGGCTCCCAAGCTAAACACCGCTAAAAACGGAACTCTGTTTTTCATTAAAATACCTTTAGCGCTATCCTCGTACTTAGAAGCCACTGTTACAGCAGTGCCGCAGCCCATTCCCAAGTTAGCGGGGAGCTGCATAAATTCTGGGTTAAGCCCAGCCTTAGTAAAAAGATCCTCAGCTTCCATACTATGATGAATTGAAGGAAAGGCGAAAGCTACTTTTATTATCTTGGACATATAATCATCCTTTCTGTATTTTAACATAAAAGTCCCGGAAAAACGATAAAAATTTTTACTTTTTTGCAATTTTTCCTATTTTTTTATTGTCTTAATTTAAGTTATGCAGTGAGCAGCCAATTGCCACTGTTCTTTTCTTTCCCCGAATTATGTGCTATAATAATGCGTATAATAATGCTTACAGTAAATTTTTTAAGAGGAGGCAATTATGCGAGATAAAAGATGCAAAGACCTTGCTGAACTGCTGATAGATTACTCAACCCAATTGCAACCAGGGGAAAAAGTATTGATTAACATAATTGGCGAGGCTGATAATTTAGCCTTAGAATTAATAGAAAAGGCCTACGCTGTAGGGGCGATTCCATTTGTGCAGGTGGAAAACCCCAAATTAGAGGCTGCCCTGTTGCAAGGAGCCACGGAAACCACCTTCACAAGCCAGAGGCAATGGGAGGAATTGCAGATGAGCCAAATGGACGCCTATATTGGTATTCGGGCCGGGGATAACTGCTATACCCTCAAAGACGTGCCGGCGGCAAAGCATGAGTTAAAATCCACCCTGTTATGGGAACCAGTACATGGTAAAATCCGGGTACCTAAAACAAAATGGGTGGTTATGCGCTATCCCAATGATTCCATGGCTCAAATGGCAGGTATGTCCACCGAAGCCTTTGAAGATTACTACTTTAACGTCTGCACTGTGGATTACCGGGCCATGGATAAATCCATGGATCCCTTAGTGGAGCTGATGGAAAAAACCGATAAGGTACATATTAAAGGCCCTGGTACGGATTTGCGGTTTTCTATTAAGGACATACCAGCCCAAAAGTGCGCCGGCAGACGCAATATTCCCGATGGGGAAGTATACACCGCCCCGGTAAAAGATAGCGTTAACGGCGTAATTCGCTATAATACTCCCTCGCCCCACGACGGCTTTGTTTTCACCGACATGGAGCTCACCTTTGAGCAGGGCAAAATCATCAAGGCCACAGCCAATAATACGGAAAAATGTAACCAAATTTTCGATACAGACCAAGGCAGCCGCTATGTGGGCGAATTTGCCCTGGGCGTTAATCCCCAAATAACCAGTGCCATGGGGGATATTCTTTTTGACGAGAAGATTGCCGGTTCTCTGCACTTTACTCCCGGCGCCTCCTACGACGACGCCTTTAACGGCAACAAAAGCGCCGTGCATTGGGATTTAGTTTTAATCCAAACACCGGAACACGGCGGCGGAGAAATATGGTTCGATGATGTTTTAATCCGTAAAGACGGCGTATTTTTGCCGCCTCAATTAAAGGGACTAAACCCATAAAGGGGGAAGCTGGTATGAGGAAAGAGAATATCATACGGGTAACTATTGACAATGTAGAACATAACTTCCATTATGGCATCACCCTGGAGGAAATACTTAACTCCCTGAATCAAGAGGAGGTTAAGACACAGTCTAGCGCCAACCCCTGGCAAACCAAAATAAATCCGGTGCGCCAGGGTATTCCCATTGTAGCGGCTTATGTTAACGGCTACCTTCAGGGGTTGGATTACACCCTGATTGCCAGCTGTGAAATACGCTGGGTGGATATAACCAGTCAAATAGGTATCAGGATATACCGTCATACCCAGCGCCTACTGCTGCTGGCGGCCCATAACAATGTCTTGCCCCAGCGCGAGCTTTATATACGCCATTCTTTGGGCAGCGGCACCTTTTGCCAAAGCCGGGGCGACAAACCCTTGACGGAACAAGATTTAGCAAAATTAAAAAACGAGATGGAACGTCTTATTAACAATGAAACACCCATTGTTAAAATACCAATTTTCAGCGAGGACGCCATTTATTTTTACCGCCAACGGGGTGAGGACTCCCGAGCTGATTTACTGGAGGCTTCCTCCCAACGCACCATGTTCTTTCATGAACTGGATACCACAGTGGAAGCGTTTGCCGGTACTATGGGCAGTAATTGCCGGCAAATACCATATTTTGACTTATGCTTTTTTGAGGACGGCTTTGTGCTGTTAGCCCCTACCACAGACGCGCCGACCAAAACCGAGGCTTTCAACGGCAATTCCCGCATTGGCGTGCTTTTTAATCACTACGATAATTGGACAGAAAACCTGAAGATTGACAGAATCAGGGAGCTAAACCGCTCCATTGAAAACGGCAAAATACGGCATATTGTGGAAATGGCCGAATCTATGCAACTACAGAGTATCTTTGAGGTGGTCAAGGATATTATTGCCGAAATTGACCAAAATCGCCTTATACTCATTGCCGGACCCTCATCCTCGGGGAAAACAACCTTATCCCACCGTCTGAGCATTTTTTTCCAAATTAATGGCATAGAACCCTTGACCATAGCCTTGGACGATTACTTCGTTGACCGGCAATATACCCCCATAGACGATGACGGGGAATTGGACTTTGAAAATATCAACGCCATAGATTTAGAACTCTTTGACGCTAATTTGGCAAAGCTTACCAGAGGCGAAACGGTGGAAGCACCAATATTCGATTTCCAACTAGGCCGCCGTTCGGATAAAACCCGCACCCTAAAGATGAACCCTAAACAAATTCTCATTGTCGAAGGAATCCACTGTCTCAATAAGCGCATAGCCGAAAGCGTACCGGACCGCAACAAAAAGCGCATATATATCAGCGCCCTTACCCAACTAAACATCGACCGTTATAACCCCATATCCAGCACTGACAACCGCCTAATCAGGCGCATGACCAGGGATATGCAGTTCCGTAACACCACCCCCAGTGAAACCATGAAACGCTGGGAGTCAGTGCAAAAGGGTGAAAACTTGAATATTTTCCCTTACCAGGAAAACGCTGATTATTTTATTAATACAGCCTTAATTTACGAGTTGGCTGTTTTAAAGCCCTTTATTATGCCCCAGCTGGAACAAGTTACAACCAAAGATAAATACTACCACGAAACCAAGCGGATCATGGGTATATTGGATTTTATTAAATCAGTAGACGCCTCTGTGGTACCGCCATCTTCCTTGCTGCGGGAATTTGTAGGAGGTTCACCTTTCATTGAAGAATAAAGCTAACGCAAAGAATAAGAGTAAAAAATATAATTTAATGCCGCCTCTTGCGGCCATAGTAATTGTGGCAGTCCTGCTTTGGTATTTTCAGCCTTGGGCTTACCTGTCCAGCGAGGCGGAGAACGGGGAAAATAACCCCAGCGTTAACGGCGATTGCTCCCTGAAGGTCAGCTTTATTGATGTGGGCCAGGGTATGGCAACTTTATTAGAGCACGAAGGCGAGTTCGCTCTAATTGACACTGGGGACACCCAAGGACGGGATGAACTTTTAAACTATTTGGCGGCCGAGGGGGTTACCAGCCTAACCTATTTGCTGGGGAGCCACCCCCACAGTGACCATATAGCGAATATACCGGCAGTGTTATCTACTTACCCGGTGGATACAGTAATTTTAAACGTTTACGATTACGATTCTCGAACCTGGGATAAGGCTTTAGAATCTTTGGCGACAGCGGGGCTTAGTGCCACGCCGGCTATGTCCGGAGATGAGTTTACCTTGGGGGATGTGGCAATTGAGGTTCTCAGCCCCTGGCAGCCTGTGACCGAATATTCGGAAACCAACGATACCTCTATTGTGGTCCAGGTTAGCCACGGGACGGACGATTTCCTCATCTGCGGCGACGCTACGGTCTATGTGGAAAATGAGTTGATTTACCGCTATGGCGAGGAATTACAATCAGAGGTTTACAATGTTGCCCACCACGGCTCCTACCTCTCTAATTCCCCCCAGTTTTTAGCCGCCATAGAGCCGGAAATATATGTGATTTCCGTTGGGGCTAATAACCAATACAAGCACCCTGACGCCGAAACTCTAGACCGGATAAATCAGCAAGGGGGTACCCTATACCGCACAGATCAAGACGGTACTGTAGTAATAACCAGTGACGCTCAGGGCTTGAGAGTAGTGCAGCCCTGATAACAGCAGCTAATTATTGGCCAGGCTCCCCAAGTTTGCTCTGAGGAAACTTGAACCTAGGAGTCTGGAAGCTGGAAACTGTAAAACCTGGGAATTGGGGCTCTGGGCCTGATACTTGGGGCTTTAGGCTTGAAGTTTAATTAACATAAGTATTGCACCAAGGAGGGATGAGGCCATAATATAGCGCCCGTCAGGAAATCATGGTCTCAGGCAGAGCATATTAGATTAACTTTGCTTGGACTTATAGATACTTTAGAATACTTCTCGCCCAACCCTAAAAGTACATAAATAATGCTCCGTTGCTAAGGCAACGGAGCATTGTGTTTTTTATGGTAATCTACCTTAGGGTAAGACATCAAAAGGGATGTTTTTGGAGAAAGCGATCAATCATCACGGCAACCTCGGCTCTTGAAGCATTATTAGCGGGACGGAAGGTATTATCGTCATTACCTTGGATTATGCCGCCCTTAACCAGCGCGAACACGCTCTCCGAGGCCCAAGACGATATACTGGCAGTATCACTAAAATTAGCTGCGGCGGCGTCACCCAGGTCAATACCCTTAAGGTCTATAAAACGCTTGAGCATAGTGCACATTTCTTCCCTAGAAATATTGGCGTCAGGTTTGGCCCTACCGTCACCGTAACCTTCAATTATGCCCACATCATTGCCCCAATTTATATAGGATAAATACCAGCTTTTAGCGGCAACGTCACTGAAAGAGGACTGCCCGTTATAGGCCTGTAAATCCTGATGTGAGGCCACAGCTAAAATTTTGGCAAATTCCGTCCTGGTTATACTTTCCCCAGGTTGGAAGTAGAGATTGGTGCGGCCATTGATAATACCCTTGGATTTGAGACTATAGATAGCTGAAGAAAACCATTGGCCGTCGGGCACGTCAACAAATTTTCCTTGGCTAAGGGTATTAATTACAGCCTCATAATTTACCAGACCATAACCGTAGCTATAATCATAGCCAGCGGCCCCTAAATCCTTGGCAGTATAACGCAAAATAGTCTTAAAATCATTGGGTGTTAAGTCAGGCTCCACACTTAAAGCCAGTCCCGCCAGAGCCGCTACATAGGGTGTAGCAAAGGAGGTGCCGGTAGCTGAGGTGTAGTTTGCCTTGGTTTTGGGATAGTTATCCAAGGTAAGAATGGCGCAGCCCGGCGCTGTAACATAGGTTGAACCGTTTTGAGTGGAACTAGAGGCAACCCTCTCTTCCCAATCTACGGAACCCACGCCGATAACTTCGTCATAAGAGGCGGGGTATTCATAGGCGTTTCTGTTATAGCTTTTATCGCCACGGTTGCCGCAGGCAGCCACCATTATGGCGCCCTTACCATAAGCGTATTGCACCGCCGTCTCAATAGCGTCCACGTTTACGGGAGTGCCAAAGCTCATACTGATGACGTCGGCGTCGTAAACGTCCACTGCGTCTCTAATCGCCCGGGCAATATCGTCATTATTAGCCTTATCAGCGCCATCAGCATATTCCGGACGGCCAAAGCACCGCAGCATAATAACCTCGCAGTTAGGAGCAGCCCCGGCAATACCTATTTCATTGCCGGTTGTGGCGCCGATAATGCCGGCGCTGGCCGTACCGTGCCAAGAATAATCAAAGGTATTCTGTTTATTCATAACATAGTCCCAACCGGCTTTAATATTGGCGGCGTCCTCATGGCCATAATAAAAACCGCTGTCTATAACCACGATGCGTACATCGCTGCTGCCTTGGGTCACACCCCAAGCGGGCTCAGCCTTTAGCAGCCTGGGAGCATACTGATAAGTCGTATGAGATGAAGCTGGCTGGTAATATTTATCATTTGGGGTATAGGAGAGCTGGCTAAAGCCGCTTTCCTGCACTGATTCAACTAAATCACTGTCCGCCATAGACAAAGCGGTCTCGTAATTGTCGGTGGTGTAAAATACAGTATCGCCAATTACCAGGCGAGACATTTCACCCTGGGTATCATCGGCCACAGAATTAACTTCATTGCGTACAGCAGCTAGGGAAGAAACATCTTCTTTGATTTTAATAATCCAAGTGCCTGTTCCGTCACCGCTATTCTCCAATGTGGCCCCTAGGGCCCCAAAGGGTATTGCCAAAATCATTAGTGAAATCAAAAAAGAAAGTAAAAAACCTGATTTTTTCATCTGTACATCTCCAAAATATTTAACTTAAATTCTGTCTTTGTGCACCAATTATACCATAGTTTACCTAGCTGTACCAGTGGTTAGGCAAAATAGCTAAAAAATTTCCAATTAATTGACAGAATAGCTATAAAAAATTTCTTTAATGGTCATATAAACTACAAAAAACGGCAAATCGCCGTTTTTTGTAGTTTAGTAGCTTTATATAGTTTTATACGAATACCTAAAATAAACTCTTTATCTTAGCCGCCTGGGACTTGGCGCACACATAACCATCCTCATATAAAAGGCGCAATTTATTGATGTTCCGTTCAAAGCGATCCACTACCGTAGCCCGTTTCGGCTGTAAAATTACGGCTTTCCCCTCCTTTTCCAACTGGTGGCAAAAGGCTAACTGCTCATTGTATACTTCATGCCGCTTTAACATAACTTCAGCAGTGCCCGGATAATGCTTAGCCAGTATCTTGGCAGCCCGGACATTGGTTTTGGAGGCCCCTTTTCTAAAGCCCTTGGGCTGGGTTAGAACAATGAGATACCGCTGATTACCGTCCTCCATGGCCTTTTTTATCGGTATGGGGTCAGCCACACCGCCATCGAAATAATCTTCTCCCTCAATTTCCACTGGCGGAAAGAAAAAGGGAATGGAGCAGGTAGCGCGCAAAACCCGGTTGGTACGGTCGTCAGGGTCATGGGGAAAGTAGCGGGGTTCGCCGCTCAAGCCATGGGTCACTCCGGTGAGAACGGTACCGTTATAGGCCCGCAGGGCTTCATAGTCAAAGGGGATTAACTCATTGGGTACAGTTTCAAACATAAATTCCAAGCCAAACACGGACTTGTTTTTTAAATAATTACCGTAGCCATAATAGCGCTTATCATTATAATACTTTTCCGCTATAGCCCAGTTGCGACCCTTTTGCCGGGAAATATAGGAATAGCCGTTGGATATACCGGCGGAAACGCCGATAACATAAGGAAACATAATATCTTCATCTAACAAAGCGTCCAATACGCCTTGGGTATAAACACCACGAAAGCCGCCGCCTTCTAAAATTAACGCGGGCAAATTTATCATCTTCTTTCTAAAAATTTATTGCCATCACTGGGCATAAAGGGAAAAGCCACTTATTTTCCCACTGTCATCAAAGGTAATTTCAAAAAGGACTGAACCATTGGCCAATATTACATTGACTATAGCCGTATCGCCGCTATCTTTCACTGCCCCGATTTCTTCGTAGGCACCATAGTTGGCTTCAGCTTCCGCCACTAAGGTCGAGAGGGAATCTGCACTATCTTGGGTTTGAGCTGACTGGGCCAAACAGGCCACAGCCCCGTCAATATCGCCGCTAAAGGCTTTATCTAAAAATTGTAGGGCTAAAGCCCCCTTATCTGTACTATCTGTACCATTTGTATCATCTGTATCTGTCTGGGAAACGCCGTCATTCCGGGCGTTTTCCGTGCCGTCCTCCACTATTGGCTCGCTGCTGTTCATCTCTTCACTGGCTAATACATTAAGACCGTCTAATTTCAAGTCCTTATCATAGGCCAATTCCAAAATTATAAAGCTGGTTGCCAACTTAACCTTAACCTTAGCCAGGGTATGGTCAGGATAATTGGGGTCGCTGCCCACGGTTACGGAGGCTACGGAATCAAAGGCGCCGAATTGTTCTTCTACCGAAGTAGCCAGGTCAGATAGGGCTTCAGCCGGCATACTAGCCAACATATTTTCAGTCATTTGGGCGATTGCCGCATCATAGTCGCCGCTGAAAACCGCCTCAGCGAAGGCCGCACCCTTTTTCTGCAACTCACCGGCAGTGCAACCGGACAAGATAGCTAGGCAAAAGCAGATTAAAACCATTTTAACAATATTTCTTTTCATGTAAAAACCTCTTTTTTCAGTATACGGAAATATTTTTGTAAGGCCCTAAAGATTAAGTGAGCAAGCAAAACCAGGGCAGTAGAGATAAAACCGGACAAATAAAACAAGGGAAAAACCAAACTCCCGTTGCTGGCAACCAGTTTATTAACCCCGATAGCAAGGGCGCTGCCGTACCTATAATGCATTGTAGATTATCCGCAATTCTTTGTCAAGAAATACCAGGCTAATTCATAACATAAAATTTAACTTTTTTCAAGAAAATAGTATAATCAATCTTGCCTTTTGAGCAAAAAAATACTATAATATAAACGGAATTGTCCTTCTTTATATATACATAATAACGCTGACAAAAAGAAGAACAAATTTAAGTTCATATATCTATAGAAAAATGAGGTGGAGAGATGCGATTAAGCACAAAATTGTTTGGCAATTCTTACCAGTTTCGCGATGTTAAAGAGGTTTTAGCCAAAGCCAATGAAGAAAAATCCGGCGATATTTTGGCTGAAGTAGCAGCCCACAGTGTAGCCGAAAGAGTCGCGGCCAAGGCTGTTCTGTCCGAGCTGACCCTAGAGGATTTGCGGAATAATCCAGTTATCCCCTACGAGGAAGATGAAGTTACCCGTATTATTCAAGATGATCTCAATTTAACTATTTACGCGGAAATTAAAAATTGGACTGTGGAAGCTTTAAGGGAATATATTCTTTCCGATGAAGTTACCAGTGGGGAATTGAGAAGAATAAGCCGGGGGCTTACCAGTGAGATGGTGGCGGCAGTAGCAAAAATTATGTCCAATATGGATTTGATTTTAGCGGCGCAGAAGCTGAGAGTTACCGCCCATTGCCGTACTACGATTGGTGAAGAAGGACGCTTGGCCGTTCGTTTACAGCCTAACCACCCCACTGACGATGTTAACGGTATTTTGGCCTCGCTGCGCAGCGGCCTTACTTACGGTATTGGCGATGCAGTTATCGGCATTAACCCGGTGGAGGACAACCAAGTAGGCACCAAGCGTTTGCTTGACGCTATAAATGAGTTTGTGGCTAAATGGGATATACCCACGCAAATTTGCGTTCTCTCCCATGTAACTACCCAGATGAAAGCCATTGAGGACGGAGCCAGAACAGGCTGTATCTTCCAAAGTATTGCCGGAACCGAGGCTGCTAATACCGCATTCGGCATTGACGGCAAAATAATAGCCGAAGCCAAGGAAATGGGATTGAGATATAACAGCAGCGAAGGCCCTAATATTATGTATTTTGAAACCGGCCAGGGTTCTGAGCTATCCTCCGAAGCCCATGGCGGGGCCGACCAGGTGACTTTAGAAGCCCGCTGTTACGGCTTTGCCAAACGCTACCAACCCTTCCTGGTAAATACTGTTGTGGGCTTTATTGGGCCGGAATATCTTTACGACAGTAAGCAAGTCACCAGAGCCGGCTTGGAGGACCACTTCATGGGCAAGCTCACCGGCGTGCCTATGGGCGTGGATGTTTGCTATACTAACCACATGAAGGCCGACCAGAATGACTTGGAGGATCTGGCCGTGCTCCTCACCACCGCGGGGTGCAACTATTTCATGGGCGTACCCATGGGCGACGATATTATGCTAAATTACCAGAGTACCAGTTACCACGATATCGCTTCCTTGAGAGCCATATCCAAAACCCGTCCTCTTGCCGAATTTGAGGCTTGGATGGAAAAGCATGGCTTAATGGAAAATGGCCGTCTCACCAGATTGGCGGGCGACGCTTCAGTATTGATGTAAGGAGGCAAAGATAATGAATAACCAAGAAATTCAGAATTTGGTACAATCAGTTATCCAGCAATTAAATTCCACTGGCACAGCGACCCCAGCCGCACCCGCTACCGGCAATAAGGTTAACAATACGCCAACCCCGACCATAGCAGCTAACGGTGAAGTACCGGATATTTCCCAGTACGGCAACCCCCTCATGGTGCCTAATCCCCAGAATCGTTCGGCCTATGAGGATATGATGCAAAGCACCTCTGCTCGTATTGGCGTATGGCGGGCTGGCACCAGACCCTTAACAAAAACCATGCTTAAATTCCGGGCTGACCACGGCGTGGCCCAGGACGCGGTTTTAAGCCATGTAGACCAAAGCTTACTAGATTCCCTGGGCTTTATCCAATTAGAGTCCAAAGTTGCGGATAAAGATGAATTCCTGACCCGCCCGGACCTAGGCCGTATTCTTTCTGAGGCCAGCATGGCCAAGCTGCAACAGGAAGCTACCCAAGGCGCCCAAGTGCAAATAGTAGTGGGCGACGGTTTGAGCGCCAAGGCCATTGACGCCAACATTCAGGACGTTTTAACCGTTTGCCGCCAGGGCTTACAAAACCAAGGTTATAACCTGGGCAAAGATATTTTTGTTAAAAATGCCCGGGTTGGTATTGTCAACTGCATTGGCGAAATACTAAAGCCAGAACTCATTCTTTTACTTATTGGTGAAAGACCCGGTCTGGGAACTGCCGAAAGCATGAGCGCTTACCTCACCTATCGCCCCACCATGGCAACAGTGGAGGCCCAGCGCACCATGATATCTAATATTCATAAGGGCGGCATACCCCCGGTAGAAGCAGGCGCCCAAATTGCTAGTCTGGTAGAAAAAATTTTAACCCAGAAAACCAGCGGCCTAGATTTACAACTTTAAACAATAAGCCTTAATAAAGTCCCGTTTTGACCAGCAGGCAAAACGGGACTTTTTATTGTCACCTACAACCTACAGTTGCCTGGCACGTAATTACCGCAATAATATAGAAATAACACCCTGTATATGCTATAATTTAGGCGGTAAATCAGATTATTGACCAATTGAGGAGTCTAATATGACTAAAATAAGCCGCAGTATTGGCCTATTACTCTTTCTCATTACCGCATTATTTTACCACAATTTACCGGTTTACGCAGAGTCGGAAACCCAAACTGTCAAGGTTGGCTATTATACCTTTGCCAACTACCAGGAAATTTCGGAAACTGGTGAATATTGTGGTTATGGTTATGATTATTTGCAGGAAATAGCTAAATATACTAATTGGCAATATGAGTATGTGCCGGCAACTCTGGAGGAATGCGTTACAATGTTAGCCCAGGGGGAAATTGATTTGGTCGGCGGCCTAACATACACTGAAGAACGGGCCAAAACATTTGCTTACCCTAAATATTCCCAGGGCACCAGCAGCATATCTCTGTATGTTAAAGGGGATAATCGCACCCTAGCTTACGGCGACGTTCAGGCCTTTGACGGGCTTACTGTCGGCCTTGTCCAGGGTTACTCAATCATAGAGGATTTAGATGATTACTGCCGGGAAAACGCTATAAAGATGAATAAGGTTCTATTCCAAACCAGAGAGGAATTATCCCAAGCTTTAGCTGCTGGTCAAGTAGACGCTATTCTAACCTCCAATTTTACCAGGGGAGATGAAGTTAGATGTATAGCTGATATTGCCTTTGTGGATTTTTATATAGTTACGACCCCGGAAAATAAAGATATTTTAGCCACGCTAAATCAAGCTATGGCACAAATAAAATCCTTTGACCCCTACTTTGAAAAGGATTTAAAAAACAAATATACCCCCCAGGACGGCGCCGGAACGCCGGTATTTACCCGGGAGGAACAGGCATTTATTAAGGAAAACCCTACCCTGAGAGTAGCCTACAACAGTGATTGGACGCCCATTGAGTATACTGATGAAGCTACCGGGGAACCACGGGGCGTTAATATTGACATATTAAAGAAGATTTCACAAGCCACAGGTATTAGTTTTCAGTTTTTACCCGTTGATAGTGTGCAAGCTGAGTTTACCATGGTCCAGGCGGGTAAAGCCGACTTAATATCCGCCGCGGTGGCAGACTATAGCTGGGCCAACGCCAAGGATATAAAGCTATCCAACTCTTACATACCCGTACCTACTACTATTGTGAGGAATCCCCATGCCAAAAAGGGCGATAAATTGGCCATGCCCCGCTATGCGTATTTAACGGAGGAGGTGGCCCCATACCATACAAGCCAAGAAATTCTTTATTGCGATAGTTTTAACGAGTGCTTTGAGGCTGTGCGTCGCGGCAAAGCTAGCGCCACGATAATAGATAGCTACCGGGGTGAATATTTGCTTAATCAAGCCAAATACACGGATCTGCAATCCTTCCCCCTGGGTAATAGCAGCCAGGAATTAGCCATTGCTTTTGCTCATGACTGCGATGTTCGGCTCATAACTATAATAGATAAGACTATCGGCTATATTTCTCAGGATCAAATTACAGACATAATTATTGCCAACTCTACCTACGCCCATAAGAATACTTTATTGGATTTATTATACCGCTATCCCCTGACCTCAATATTATCAGTGACCATTATAATGGCCACAATAATTATTTTACTGACGATTATTCTATTTAATAAAAGCAGGTACGCTAAGGAAATAAACCATTTATTATATATTGACGACCTTACCGGTATTTGGAGTTTAAATAAGTTTCGCCAAGCGGGAGAAAAGATTTTGCGGGAGAGAGGGACAGTCAACCATGCTTTAATCTATATAAACATCAAGGATTTTAAATTTATAAACGATACCTACGGGTACGGAGTTGGGGACACAACTCTTAAAAAGCTAGCGCAAATTCTCTCAGCATCCCTCCAGGGGGACGAGGCTTTGGCCCGCATTCACTCCGACCACTTTGTGGCTATGTTAGAATATGAGCAGAGCGGCGAACTATACCGGCGACTGGATAATTTAAAAGAGCGGATAGCAGACCTATCCTCAGACCCGCAAATTGGTTGCGACGTTCTAACAGCTATTGGGGTTTATCCGCTAAGTCCAGGCGAAACTGATATAAATGCGGCTATAGATAAGGCCAATTACGCTCGAGAGCAGTTACCCAAGGGTTCCCGCGGCAAATATATTTTTTACGATGATAATTTAGTTAACAAGCTGCAATTTGAAAAAAAGCTGGAACGGGAAATGGCGCAAGCCTTAACTGACGGCGATTTTAAAACCTACTATCAACCAAAAGTAGATTGCTTTACCGGCCAAGTAATAGGCGCTGAAGCCCTGGTGCGCTGGGAACACCGGGAACTGGGCATAATACCGCCCAGCGACTTTATTCCCCTCTTTGAACGCAACGGCTTTATAACTAAATTGGATTTATACGTTTTTACCGCCATGTGCCAACAAATGGCTCAATGGCGGGATAGGGGGCTGCCCATATTCCCCATATCCAGCAATTTTTCTCGCCTCCATTTAACAGACCGCAGTTTTGCCAACCGCCTGGAGGAGATTGCCAACCAACATGGTATAGAGCATAAGCTTTTAGAAATTGAAATAACGGAAAATGTCGCTTTGGACGAGCTGGATTACACCAAAGGGCAGATTAAAAAACTAAGGGCCAAGGGGTTTAATGTAGCTATTGACGATTTTGGTTCCGGTTATTCGTCCCTGGGCATATTAAGTGATTTTCCCTTTGACATTATTAAATTGGATAAATCATTTATGAAAGCCCGGGAATTCACCAAAGAGGAAAGGGCCACTATACAAGGTATTGTCCAAATTGCCCATGCTTTGGATAAAAAAATTGTCTGCGAGGGCGTGGAAACCAAGGCGCAGGTTGAGTTCCTCCGCTCCGTTAATTGCCACTATGTACAGGGCTACTATTACGCCAAACCCCTGCCCGTACAACAATTTACTGAATACGCTTGGGATAAATAAAATATCAGTCTTTTTTCAAACCATAAGCAGCCTAAATAAGGCTGCTTATTATTTTCTTGTATTTTTTTGCCTTTAGGTGTATAATATATGTTTGCGAACGAAATTAGATGAAAATTAGATAAGAGAAATATTTGGAGGTCCCCTGTTGAAAAGAGAAGATTTACGCAACATCGCCATTATTGCCCATGTTGACCACGGCAAAACAACCTTAGTAGACCATATGCTGCGGCAAAGCGGTACATTTAGAGAAAACCAAGTAGTCCAGGAAAGGGTTATGGATTCCAACGACCTAGAAAGGGAGCGGGGTATTACTATTCTCTCGAAAAATACCTCCGCCATTTACCATGACATTAAAATAAATATTGTGGATACCCCCGGCCACGCCGATTTTGGCGGCGAGGTTGAGCGGGTTTTGAAAATGGTAAACGGCGTCGTCCTGCTGGTGGACGCCTCAGAAGGCCCGATGCCCCAAACTAGGTTTGTACTCCAGAAGGCCCTGGACCTTAATCATAAGGTAATTGTTTTAATTAATAAAATAGACCGGCCGGACCGCCGGATTGAAGAGGTAGAGGATGAGGTATTAGAGCTACTCATGGATTTAGGGGCTAACGAAGAACAGTTGGACAGTCCCTTTATCTACTGTTCCGGTCGGGAGGGTACGGCTACCCTGGATTTTGCCCAACCGGGCCAGGACTTATCCCCCCTCTTTGACACTATTATAAATTATATTGACCCTCCGGAAGGTGAACCGGATGAACCTTTGCAGGTATTGGTTTCCTCCATTGATTACAACGAGTATGTGGGCCGCATGGCCATTGGCCGCATCGAGCGAGGCACAATTCGGCAAAATCAGGAAGTGGCTGTTTGCGATTATTTTAATGAGGACGCCGCTACCAAGGCTAAAATTACGGCGATTTATCAAATAGACGGCTTGGATAAAACCCCGGTAGCTAAAGCTATGGCCGGAGATATAGTGTCCTTTTCCGGCATTGAAGGGGTCAATATCGGCAATACGGTTTGCGACCCTGATTGCATAGAATCCCTACCCTTTGTCAAAATATCCGAGCCCACCGTGGAGATGACCTTTTCCGTGAACAACAGCCCCTTTGCCGGCCAGGAAGGTAAATACGTTACCTCCCGCCAGCTGCGGGAAAGATTATTCCGGGAACTATTAAAGGATGTTTCCCTGCACGTCAACGAGACAGAAAGCACGGAAAGCTTTCAGGTGATGGGCCGGGGAGAGATGCACCTCTCTATTTTAATTGAAAATATGCGCCGGGAGGGTTATGAATTTCAGGTTAGCACCCCTAAGGTACTTTATAAAACAGTAAACGGCAACAAGCTGGAACCCTATGAAGAGCTAATTATTGACGTGCCGGAAGAATATATGGGCACAGTTATGGA
The DNA here is from genome assembly GCA_019415505.1 of Peptococcaceae bacterium. Classification (GTDB taxonomy): domain Bacteria; phylum Bacillota; class Dehalobacteriia; order UBA7702; family UBA7702; genus Cryptoclostridium. Next base: position 18,653 of record DXZC01000018.1, read on the forward strand.
AAGCATGGGCAGCCGTAAAGGCGAGCTCAGATCCATGCTACCCCAAGGTTCCCGGGTAAAAATGGAGTTTATTATTCCCAGCCGCGGCTTATTCGGCTACCGGGGCGAATTTCTCACCAACACCAGGGGCGAAGGTATTCTCAACGCCGTATTCGCCAACTATGGGCCTTATAAGGGAGACATCAACAAGCATGCCACCGGCTCCCTCATTGCCTTTGAAACCGGAGAAAGCATAACCTACGGCTTATATAACGCCCAGGAAAGGGGCAACCTGTTAATCGGCCCGGGCGAAAAGGTGTATGCCGGTATGGTAGTGGGCTTTTCCCCTAAAAATGAGGATATTACAGTCAATGTCTGTAAGAAAAAGCAAGCCACCAATACCAGGGCCTCCGGCAGCGACGAAGCCTTGAGGTTAACCCCGCCTTTAAACCTCAGTTTAGAGGAGGCGCTGGAGGTAATGAATGAGGATGAGCTGTTAGAGGTAACGCCGGAGAATTTCCGCATTCGTAAGCGTATATTGGATCACGCCCAGAGAGCCAGAGCCAATAAACACGGTAAAAAGTAAACATACGGTTTTTTATAGATAGTGGGAGCAACTCAACCCCAGCCAACAACTGCCCTTAGGCAAACCGAGACAAAGAGAACGCCGCAGGTTAAAACCTGCGGCGATTTTATTTTTGCTTTAAGCAAATTATACTATAAACATTTTAAATTACGCTATGGGCGTTAAAGCTCCTTTAATTCACTGTAAATTTCTTCCATTTTACGGTCAATCTCCGCTATAGCCTGGGCGCAATCCTTAAGCTGAGCTCTGAGAGAAACGGGAACCTGTTCCGGCGCTTTATAGCGCAGCTGGTGTTCTAAGCTGGCCCAAAAATCCATCGCAATAGTACGTATTTGTATTTCCACAGGTATATGCTCGGTTCTATCGCCAATGTAGACAGGTACCGAAACATCCAAATGAATACTGCGGTAGCCGCTGGGCTTGGGTTCTTCTATATAATCAGCTTTGCCGATTAAGCAAATATCCCCACGGGCTACTAATAGCGACACCAAGGAATAGATATCCTGTATATAATAACAGATTACCCTGATACCCGCGATATCCGTGATATTTTTCCGGGCTGAGTCAAGGCTCACCGGCAAGTCCTTTTTAATCAGCTTATTAATAATACTTTGAGGAGACTTGAGGCGAGATTCCATGTGATGTATGGGGTTACGGTCATGGCAAATATGGAATTCTTCATCTAAATTTTCCAGCTTGGAGCCTAACTCATTCATAGCGGAGCGGTATACATGGCACATCTCCAGATAATTTTGTAAGGAGCCGAAAATCTTTTCCTGCCGTTCATCTAACTTTATATTATTTAAATTCAAATAAGAGGACTTTTTTTCTAAAATCATAACTAAAGAGAACCTCCCAATACCAATAACGCTGTTTCCCGTAACCAGGACAGACGTTTTATAATATAATTCGCCGTCAAACTAAAAATTCCTTGTCCCGCTAGAACCTCAGGCCAAACCACTGTTAAACGAAGATACACTGTTATTTACAAAAATACGCCTCAGCACAGACCTACAATACTATTAAGGTGCAAGAAATTTTATGTTAGAAAGTTTTATTCAACTTGGTAAAGCAGCAAGGTCAATGACCCTGGCCAAACATATCAAGGGACTCAGCAAAGTTTGTGCCAGTGGGCTGCGGCAGTCAGCCTGGAAAACCCGGCTACAGGCCGGGGCATAACACTACTTTTAGCAACGCTGCATGGTTGCCCCAGGCGCTATAATACTTACTGGAGAACCTAGTATAATCTAGACAAGGAGCTACAGGGAACTACAAAAAGTAAATATTGCCTTCCAACTGCCCCTAGGACTTAGAAGGCCGGTGAGGAACAATTTTACAGCCAAAACCAAAAAACTGCAACTACCCTGCTGAAACTAAACAACCCAGGCTCAAAATTTTAAGAGCCTGGGTTTATCGGTAGTTAAAGAACAAGGGCGAAAAAGTAACAGCAGAAATTAATTATAAGCCCACCGGAAACCATTGAGTTGGGTTTAAAAAGGCGTTTTAAGTAAAGAGGCGAGTTTTAAGCACTGAATAGTGACTTAAAGTATCTTTAATAGTTTCCATAATAGCCTTAGCGTCCACAAAGTCCCGGACAAAGACATGGCAAACTTTAGCTGTTTCGGCCCTGGTGGCCTTGGTCTGGGGCTCAAATTCACCGCTGCCCGAACCCGCCAGCACCCCGCTTTGGGCCAGGGCATACACCGCTGACTTAGCGTATTGGCTAATTTGAGCGTCATCACTAAAAGCGCTTTTCGCGTTTTTGGCCTTTAGTTTAAGCTGGGCAAAATCAACATAGCGGGACAGGATGACAGACATTTGCTCCCTAGTGATAAATTCCTCCGGCGCAAAGGAGGCGTCGTCTTTACCTTGGACAATGTCGTTGGCTGCGGCCCAGGCCACGCTGTCCTCATAATAGGAGCCAGCGGCCACATCAGTGAAATCATTGGTAAAGCCGCTTATATCCCCGCCATATATACGGCTTAACACCGTAACAAACATGGCTCTGGTAATATATTTATTGGGGCTAAATTCAGTGTCCGATGTACCTTGCATAATATCCCGCTCCCGGACAAAGCAAATATCATTATAAGCCCAATGGCTGTCTAATTTAGTTTCATCAAAATCCGCGCCAGCGGGGTTAGGCGCTTCTGTTACCGGCGCTGCCTCAGCCGCCTCGGTTTCGTCGGCGGGGGAGGAACTGGCGGCGGAACTATAGACTGTTCCCGCCGTGGGAGTAATGCCCCGGCGGGTTAAGAGCTCTGCTACTGTAACTAATTCGTAACCCTGAGACTGCAAAATATCTATAGCTGCGATAGCCCCTTGGACGCTGGTTTCGTGAATATCATGTAATAAGATTATAGCCCCGTCTTTAGCGCCATTGACGATATTATTAGTTACTGTTTCAGCGTTTCTGTATTTCCAATCCAAGGTATCTACGGACCAGAGAATCAGCGGCGCGCCAGCGTAGGACTGAACTGTAGAGTTATAGCTGCCGTAGGGTGGACGCAAATAAAAGCCGGAGGAGCCTGTAATAGCGCTGATGGCGTTGGCTGTATCGTTAAGCTGGGCGGCTAAATCGTCGCCGCTTAGGGAGGTGAGTTTGGGATGATTCCAGGAATGGCTAGCCACCTGATGCCCTTCATCATATTCCCGCCGCACCAAATCGGCGTTTGCCGCTACTCTGCTCCCCACCAGAAAAAAGGTGCCCTTAGCCCCTTTGGCGTTTAAAGCGTCTAAAAGCTCGGCTGTATATGGGCCCGGTCCATCGTCAAAGGTGAGGGCCAGCAATTTTGTCGCGGTATTAGCATTTTCAGTAGCCGTTACGCCCCAAGGTAAACAAGCTAAGAAAAATAAAATTACCATTGTTAGAAAAAGCCTTGATTTTAACACCGTTCTTTACCTCTAATAAGGCGGAAAATCGCCATAAAGAATTTCTATAGTACCAATAACTATTTTTAAATCATAGCACAGGCGACAAAATTCGTCAAATTAGGTAAAAATAATTTTATCTGTCTCCCCTTGACAAATTTAAAAAAAAGCTGTATCATATCTAACAATCAAATGTATAAAACCGATGAGAAAGAGTAGTAGTCATCCTAAGC
>DXZC01000180.1 GCA_019415505.1 Peptococcaceae bacterium
GAGTTATATTAGGCTGCGAAATCTAATTCAGGCAGCATGGGAACATTTGAGTTCAAACTAGAAGTGTTATCAAAGGGTTCATATTCACGTTCAGTGATGTTAGGATCTAATGTATCATTGAGGAAAGCTTTTACGTCATCAGCAACTTGCTGGGATTCTTCCCAATGGAGATTATGACCCCTATTCACATAGGTGATGTGCTGATAATCAACGTCGGCCTCAGTCATTTGCTGTTTCACAATATTCTGGGTTTCCTCTCCGAAGAGATAATCGGAACCGCCATAGAGTACGAGAACTTCAATACCGGCATTTTTCAGCAAACGGGCTTGATAATCAACCGGGAATTGTACCTGCCAGGTATCTAAAGGATAGCTGTAACATTCGTGCATGGCCATTTGATGGAATACCTCAGGCACGGGGTTGGTGTTGTAGTACCACCATTCAATATAATCCCAGGTAACACCTTCAAAGGTTGGGCTGTCAGGATCGTAAATATTAAAGGAATCCTCTGGTTTTTCGGAGTTAACGCCAATCATATTAGTGGATTCCAAAATAACCTTATCCACCTTTTCCGGGTAATCCATGGCCAGGGCTTGGGCATTATAGCTGCCCATAGAGTGGCCCATAACGCTAGCCTTGGTCAGGCCAACTTCATCCATAAAACAGGCAATATCCCAGGAGAAAACAGAGCGGTCGTATTTTTTCATGTCCGGTTTATCTGTATCGCCGTGGCCTCTTTGATCAGGAATGTAGAGGTGATAGTCCTCAACTAAATAGGGCACCAATAAGGACCAAGAACGGCTGGAGTCTGTCATACCATGGAGCAGAACCAGATCCTCCCCTTCGGGATTACCCATTTCAATATAGGCCATGGTTATGCCGCTTTCCAATTCCACATACTTTTTAAAGCTGTTCCAGTCACCCTGAGAGATTGACTGGGGTAGTTCGCCTTCAACGGGCTTTTTGCCGGTGGGGGCTACTGGCGCAGCCGGTTTTTCCGCCACAGGATAATCGGCAGGCGGAGCTATCTTAGCAGGTTCTGTGTCATCGAAAAAGGCCAAAACCTCTTCGGCTATCATAGCAGGGTCCTCCCAATGGAGGTTATGACCCATGCCAGAATGACAAATATACTCTACTTTATCGCCATATGCTTCAGTAAATTCGTCCCGTACAGTTTCATCCATTAAGTAATCTTCTTCACCATAAATTACCAGGGCGGGAATATCCTGTAAATCCTGGGGCTCCTTGAGGTCGGCTCCTATAGCGCGCCAAGCTTCTAAGGGCAGCCACGAGGCTTCGTATTTAGCCATGGCCAAGAAGTCCTCATCTACGGGAGCGTCATTATAATACCACCAATCCATATAATCCTGGGCAATGGGCAGAGAAGTAAAGGGTTCTTGGAAGTAAGTGAGATCCCTATCCTCAGGCGGTGTGTTGACTCCAATACTTCTGGCAGATTCAAAGACCACCCGGTTTACCCTTTCAGGATAATTTAAAGCTACCAATTGGGCAATGCGAGCGCCTCTGGAATGACCCATGAGGTTAACTCTTTCCAAATCCATTGCATCGAGGAAACAGGCGACGTCATAACCTAAAAGTCCGTTTTCTATGCGGTTTACACCGCCGGTGGGGGTGGCGCCATGAGCCCGCATTTCCGGAATATAGAGATGATATTCCGATAAATAGGGAGCCAGCATAGACCAGGAACGGCTGGTATCGGAGGAGCCGTGAATCAAGACTAAAGGCTCTCCTTCCAGATTGCCCATTTCTACATAAGCCATGGTAAGGCCATTTGCTAATTCCACATATTGTTTGCTGTCTACCCAGTCTTCCTGAGAGATAAAGGTGGGCAGAGGACGGTAAGTCCAGGAATCAAAGGTATTGCTAAATACTTGGGCGGTTTCGCCTCTTGTAGCCAAGCCCTTAGGATTCAAATTATTTTCGGTATCGCCGTTAAATACGCCAGCCTGATATACCAGGGTAAAGGCGTCAACCGCATATTTTGCAATATCTCCCACGTCATCAAATTTAGCGATGTTTTTGCTACCATCCACAAAAAGTTCTAATGCGTCGGATTTTTCATTAGCTTCATAGATTAATTTAGCCATATCCTGGCGTTTAATCGGTTCCGCTGGTTCAAAGGCTGTAGCGGAAACACCTGTTATTATACCTTGTTCATATAAGGCCGCGATTTCAGAGTAACCCCAATGGGTTTTAGGTACATCCTTAAAGGGAAGTTCCTTCTGGTCGTCTGCTGATAGTGTAGAAATATCCGTATTCAACACCCTATTGAGCATAACGGCAAACTCGGCTCTAGTAACAGTGTTATCCGGTCTGAAAGTATTATCCTCATAGCCCTTTACCACGCCATAGGAATACATTTTTTCTACAGCGTCTTTTGACCAATGCTTTTCTAGGTCTGTAAATGGTAAATCTCCTGAGGCGGCAAAAGCCCCAAAGGATAAAGCCAAAATTAGGCAAAAAACCACCAGAGGCAAATATCTCGCGTTCTTTTTCATTGCATACCTCCTTAAATCATATTATTAAGTTATTGGTACGTTGCGTTTAAAGGAACCGCGGTTTCCTTTAACTACATCAATCATACACCTGACCCAAAGGGGAGAGTCAACTTTAGGCAGTTATCTTTACCTAGTATTTTAGGGTAAATTTGCAAAAAAATACCCTACCTCATAGGTGATACAAGGTAGGCTTTGCGGTAAATACCAATACCGGCATGCTTTATTAAAAACCACAAAACTAGTTTTCCACTAACGGGATTAATATTTCTGTTACATATTCAGCCTCACGCAACAAGCTGGTTTCATCTATAATATAGCGTTCCAGTGAGCTGCAACCTAATTTAAAATCGTTCTCCTCACTCCAATGCAACAATTTTTCGTAGGTTTGACCAATATTATCCCGGTTTCCAATGTGTATGGCAGTTACGGCGTTAAAGCCCCCAATTTCACTGGTTCTTATATGGCGGCAAGTAAGGGGATGCACCTCCATATGCCGGACAAAAAACTGTTCCTGCCCTGAAACGCGCTTCTGCAAATAAGGATATTCCACGTAAATAGCCCCGTAGGGTATTTGGTTTACTTCAACAGCTCCGGCCAGCAAACTCTTACCATCATAGGCAAATACGGTCTCAATTTTAGGTAACCAACGTGTACCCATAGGTAAATCCTTACTATTTAAAATCATTTTCCCTTCAACTAATAAGTCCTTCCAGACTGCCATGGCGTCACGCCGCATAATATCTAGGTTAATTTTTTCTTCACGTGTGCGCATATCAGACTCAAAGCGTTTTATCAGCTCCTCCAAATTCTCGGAAAACAGGAAATCCCGTATTTCCTCTAAGGACAAGCCCATGGATTGATAATATTTGATACTGCACAGCCTGATAGTGACGTCTTCATCATAATAGCGATAGCCTGTTTTACTGTCCCGACGGCTGGGCTTTAGAATGCCCATATAATCCTGTCTCTTATA
>DXZC01000181.1 GCA_019415505.1 Peptococcaceae bacterium
CGTCAGATGTGTATAAGAGACAGATACTTTGCCGCTTAATTAGGCAACCTTTTTGGGGACGAGCAGTCAAGGTTAAATTTTTGATTAAACTCAAAAAATATTACCATGTTTGCTAAATATAATTCAATCAACGGTGAAAATCTTTTGTTATGCTCTAATTACAAAACAGAGACGCGGCAGAAGGAGGACCGCTGAAGCTAAACTGTTACCTGTATATTTTATTTTTTAAGGAGGGATAGTTGTGTCCGATAAGATTATGAATGATTTAAAAGAAGCTATTGTCAATTTGGATCCCGCTGCCGCTGAAGTTGCGGCTAATGCCGCTATGGCCGCGAAGGTGGATCCGGTTGCCGCCATTGAGCAAGGTTTATCCCAAGGGATGAGCGTTATTGTGGATAAGTTTGATGATGGCGATTTGTTTATGCCCCAAATTATTATCGCGGCCCACGCTTTTGGCAAAGCCTGCGATATTTTACAGGAGGGGGTTTCCGAGGCTGATTCCGCTAAAATGAGTAAAGGTAAGGTACTATTTTTCTCCGTAGCCGGTGACATTCACGATATTGGCAAAAAAATAGTAAAAACTATGTTCCAAGCCAATAATTTTGAGGTCAAGGATTTAGGCCGTGACGTAGCGTCTGATGTGGTAATTCAGGAAGCTTTAGCCTGGAATGCGGATATTGTGGCTGGCTCGGCTTTAATGACCACAACTATGCCGGCGGCCCGCGATGTTGTGACTGGCATGGTAGAGCAGGGAGTACGGGATAAATTTAAGGTTATCTTTGGTGGCGCGCCGATGTCTGAGGAATGGTGTAAGGAAATTGGCGCCGACGGCTATGGGGACAATGCGGTAGAAGCTGTGCAATTAGCCGAAGGTTTAATGAATGGAAAGGCGGTGTAACCATGACTTATAAAGCAAGGGTTGGTATTTTTGAGGCCTATCACCGGGCCACTACAGGCCCGCGTATAAGCGAAGACGAATGGGATAACGAGGTTATACCCGGTACCTTATCGAGGTTAAAAGAAAAATACCAGATTAAAATGGATAAAAAACAAATAATTCCCACAGACCCGGAATTAATTGATAATATTTTTAAAGCTGGTTTGGAAATGCTGACTACCACCGGGGTTTATTGTATTGACACCGGTAGAGTCATCAAATATACGGAAGATGAGATTCTCACAGCAATTAAAGATGCTCCCAAGGAGTTTTATCTCGGTGAGGGCAATGACGCCGTTTTGATGAAAGACCGTAAGGCCAACGACAGCCGTCCTCCGATTATACAGGGCGGGCCTACTGGGGCGCCGGTTTCGGAAGAGCAGTTCCTCAATATGCACGAGGCTTACGCTAAGGAGCCTTTGGTGGATACCATTGTCAATGGCGTGCTCCAAACTATTCATGGCTATGACCCGATACCCAACAGTCCTTGGGAAATCGCCGCTGTTCGCTCTGAGGTTCAGATGCTACGTTTAGCCCAAGACCGTGCCGGCCGGTCCGGCATGGGGTTGTAGGGCAGTGAAACGTCACTCTCTGCGGCAGGCGTTATTGCGTCGGACTTCCAAGGAGGAATGCGCCGTACCGATAGCCACGAAGTATCCCAATTAAATGAATTGAAAATTGACATTAGCGCCCTAACCTTCTGCTCCTATTATGTATTGAGTGACCAAACCATAATGTGCGAACATATGCCTATTTATGGGGGCTATGCCGGTGGTCTTGAGGAAACGACTATCAGCAATGTTGCCAGCACATTAAATGCTTTTGTCATGTGTCAAGCTAATTATGTTTTGGATGGCCCAGTCCATGTGCGCTGGGGTATTACAACTGCCAGAGAAACTTTAGCTGTGGCCGGCCATTGCGCTAGGGCTATCAACGCTAATACTGATTTACTTTTGGCCAACCAATATTATACCATGGCCGGTCCCTGCACTGTAATGTGTCTGTTGGAAACGGCGGCTCAGGCCATAACCGATACTGCCAGCGGCCGGGAACTATTGTCCGGCGTGGCGGCTGCCAAGGGCGTTACCACTAATTGCAATACACCAATGGAAGCCCGCTTCATGGCTCAGGCGGCTAGGGCGACTGCCGGTGAGGATATAGATAAAATCAATAAAATTTTGGATGAGCTGGTAGCCATGTATGAGAAAAACTATAAAACAGCGCCTCAGGGCAAAATTTTTGACGAGTGCTACGACCTGGTAAGGTTACTGCCCTCTGATGAATACGTTAAGGTTTATGATGAAGCTGCCGCAATCTTAGAAAAGCTAGGACTTGATTTATCAAAATAATTGAGCGGCATAAGTGAAAGCAGGTGATACTATGAATAAGAAAGAGCGTTTTCTCAATGCGCTCCAGGGTGAGGAAACAGACCGTATCTCGGTTTTTTGCGCTAATCAAACCGCCACTTATGAACAGATGAAGGACCTTAATGCATTCTGGCCGGAGGCTCATTATAAAGCTGACGTTATGGCCCATTTAGCCTCAGGAGCTCACAGTATTTTAGGTTTTGACGCGGTACGGGTACCTTTTTGCCAAACTATTGAGTCCGAGGCTTTAGGGTGTACTCTAAAGGACGGAGGAGAGGACGGCGTGCCCAGTATTGATGACCACCCTTTCAATATTAACGACACTCCTCCCTCCTTAGAGGATTTGGTGAATAAGGGTCGTATCCGCACTGTGGCCCAGGCTTTGACTATACTCAAAGAGGAAATAGGTGATGAGGTTGCCGTCCTCGGCGGCATTGTCGGTCCCTTTAGCGTTGCCACTAACCTACTTGGCCTGATGGACATTATGATGGCCGCGGCAATGGAACCGGAAAAACTGGCTCCTTGGTTGGAGGTTGGCCGGCAGGCGGGGGAAATATACGGCAAAGAATTGATTGCCGCCGGCGCCGACGCCCTGGTAATAGAGGATATGATGTCCTCTATGGATATGATTAGTCCCCAAATTTATCACGATATATCCGGCCCCGCTATGCAGCAACTAATTGGGGACTTAGGCGATATTCCCACAATCCTGCATATTTGCGGCAAAATAAACCCCCTTGTGGAGGATATGATTGAAACGGGGGCCTCTGCCTTTAGTGTGGATACCAATGTTAACATTGGGGATATACAGTCTAAGATTGCTAAAAGCGGACGCTATGTGGCAGTAGTAGGCGGCATTGACGCTGTTAAAACTTTGTTTTACGCCAAGGGAGCCGGGCCTGTAAGGGAAGAAGGGGAAAAGTCCTTGCGGGCTGGCTATGACTTACTGGCTCCATCTTGTTCTATTCCGCCTGCTACCTCTTTAGAGAAGTTACAGGCTATGGTGGAGGTTGCCAAAGAATTATCCATCAAATAACTTAATTTAGGGGAGTATCACTAATTTTTAGGTGGTACTCCCTTTTTTTCTGTTTTTGTAAGGCCTTTATGACC
>DXZC01000182.1 GCA_019415505.1 Peptococcaceae bacterium
GGTACAATAAAACGCTGAAACCAGCAAAGACCACCCCCACCCCTAAGGTAATGGCAAAGGATAGGGCCGCAATGCCGTCTATTACGGATTTGGAGAGAATTATGCTTAAATCCCCGTTTATACCGGCTTCCATTGAACCGACAATAGCCATGGAGCCGATGCAAAATAGCAGTGAACCGGAAACAAAACTCTGGACAAAGGTGCTATCCTGATGGCTGGCAGGAATGAGCTTGCTCTTAATAAGGTCCCCTAGACCCTCCAAGCGCTCCTCAATTCTTAAAGCTTCTCCTAAAAATATACCTATGACGATACATATGATCATACAGAGGGTATCAGTTGTTTTCAGGGCGTAACTCATACCAATTACCAGCACTACAAGGCCGAGGCCGGTAAGTATGGCTGTGGTATATTTTTCATTGATGTATTTTTTAAAAACTGTGCCTAGCAGGCCGCAAATTATCACTGTCAGGCAATTTACTATAGTGGCTAACATTTTTATTCCCGTTCCAGCAGTAAAATTTTTCCATCCTGCTGGTACAAATATAGCACTGCGGAAAAATGTTGTCAATGCAAAAATCTGTTCCCTTTACCTCACCGGGTTACTGGGATTATTGGGATTATTGGGCTTTGCGGTATCCTGTGGCGGTAACAGCGGCGGTGAGGCGGCCACCCTCGTCCCGGACTTCAATTTGGTAGTAACAGGTGGCGCGGCCGTTTTTCACGCACTTTGCTTCCGCTATGAGCTTTTGGCCCTTCGCCGCCCCTAAAAAGGCAATATTAGAACTAAGGGAGACAGTGCCGGGTTCCTGCCAGTTAGAGGCTACGGCAAAGGCAAAGTCCGCCAGGGTGAAGTAAACACCGCCCATAACCGCTCCTAAAGCGTTTTTATGCCGTGGTTCAATGGTGAGGCTGCATTTTGCGTAATGGTCGCCAATTTCCTCTATTATCGCCCCATTTTCTGTGGCGAATTTATCTTGGGCAAATATTTGCCGCACTTCCTCAAGTGACTTCATTTCCGTCATGACAATTCCCGCTTTCCTGATGATTTGCTATTTATTTTAGCACAAAACTTTTCTCACAGCAAACCAGCTTAAAAGAGAGGGGTAATTAAATTTACCGCTCTCTTACGAATTTAAATATTTTGTTTGATGCTGAGGAGTAACGTGCCGCCGTAATAGGTAAGGTCAAAGGTAATATCCTCGTATGCCCAGACAGCCTCGGCATTTTCCTTTTCTGTTCTTTCAATCATGATTACCTCGCCCAGCTGTTGGGTAATTACGTCTACCACATCGCCAAAAGTGGCGCCGCTAAAGGTGATTAAAACCTCCTCAACTCTGGGTGGGTCGCCGGTATCGTAATCCAGCACAGTTTCGCCATTAAAGCCCAATATATTCTTCTGGTAAAGCCGGGCGGAAATAGCTTCCGCCTCATCGCCGCGAATATAGGCCGGTTCTCCCTCTCCGAGAGTCGCAATTACCTCCTCGTCGGTTTGGCCTAAAATATTGCCGTAGGTAAAAAGCTGGCCGCTGTCTATTTCTGTCCCCGCTGTGAGACTAGTGGGGTCCTTGGCTTCACCTTCCGAGCCGGTTTCGCTGCCACAGCCTGCCAGTATAAACCCTAGGGCTATTATGCTTGTTAATATGATAAAAATTTTTCGTTGTCGCATAGTTAACCTCCTCTAAGTCCCCTTAAATTATGCCATATTAAAACCCCGGTTGCCATAAGAGATAATGTTGAAAATAAATTTATCTTGACAGAAAAGTTCTCTTGTGCTATAGTACAACTGTACCAATACACTTAATACAGTTAGTACATTTAATACAGATAGAAAGCCCGCAAAGAAAGTAAAGGAGGATTTTTGATGATAACCATAGATTTACGGGATAAACGCCCCATTTATCTGCAAGTTATCGAGGGCATTGAGGACCTTACCATCAAGGGCGTACTCAGTGCTGATGAGCAACTGCCGTCTGTGCGCAGTTTGGCCATGGAATTATCAATTAATCCTAATACTATACAACGTGCTTACCTGGAATTGGAAAAGAGGGGCACAATTTATAGCATCAAGGGCAGAGGCTCATTTATCAGCCAGGACCATGGCACTTTAGCTGAGGCAAAAAGGGAAGAACTTTATAAAAATTTGGCAACATTGATCAGTGAAGCCAAACTCCTGGATATCGGCCGGGACAAACTTGTGAAAAAGGTTGTCGAGCTTTACGACAGCGATAAGGAGGGTACAGGTAAATGATAGAGATAGATAACGTCACCAAAGTCTTTGACGACATACGGGCCTTAAGCGGCGTCAGCCTGGAAATACAGGATAACGCTATTTATGGTTTGGTGGGCACTAATGGCGCGGGAAAGTCAACTCTTATGCGGATAATGTCTGGGATCCTGCGGGAAAATGAGGGCAGCCTGTTAATTGACGGCGATAGGGTTTACAACAATGTGGAGGTAAAAAAGAATATTTTCTTTATACCTGACGACGCCTACTATTTCCCCAATGCCGCGCCTAAAGATATGTGCCGTTACTATAAACGCTTTTACCCTGATTTTGATGTTGATTATTATTACCACCTGTTGGATAATTTCCAATTACCGGCGGAACGTAAATTAGTTAGCTTTTCTAAAGGTATGAAAAAACAAGTCAGCATAGTATGCGCTTTGGCTGCCAAAACCAAATACGTTTTTTGCGATGAAACCTTTGACGGCCTAGACCCTGTAATGCGCCAGGGTGTAAAAAGCCTGTTAGCCTCCACCTTGGCGGAGCGGGATTTTACTGTGGTAGTGGCCTCCCACAATTTGCGGGAATTAGAGGATATCAGCGACCACATTGGTCTGCTCCACCGCGGCGGCGTACTCCTTTCTAAGGATTTGGATGATATGAAACTGGCTATTCATAAAATACAAGCTATCTTCAACGAGGAAAAGCAAAAGGAGCATTTTCTAGAACTGGACGTTTTACAAATGACTCAAAGGGGTTCCCTCTATACCCTGGTGGTAAGGGGCGAGGAGGAAGAAATTTTGGCCAAGCTGCAACAGCAAAAGCCCATGTTTATTGAGTCCTTACCCTTATCCTTGGAAGAAATCTTTATCAGTGAAACGGAGGTAAAAGGTTATGACATCAAAAAACTTCTCCTCTAATGTGTCTTTAGTGTGGGACGCTTTAAAAAAGAAAGTCTGGATGTTCATCATTACCTGCGTTGGCTTTTTCTTCATTTTGCCGGTAGCTGTTACTATGAGCTTGCAAAATATTAACAGTAACTTTGCCGATAAATATTTTGAAGATAATCTTATCGTCTTTTTAAGGGATTTTTTAGGGGCCTTTAACCCGGCTACCATTATATTTCTTTCAGTTTTAGCCTTTATGGCGG
>DXZC01000183.1 GCA_019415505.1 Peptococcaceae bacterium
GCCAATACCGCTCCCAAGGATCTCCTTGGCAATAAGCGGAAACAGATATGCCTTTGGCGCAGTCCAGCACGGAACCGCCACCCACAGCCAAAATCAAATCAATCTGGTTTTCCCGCACCAACCTGGCCCCGGCCAGTAACTGCTTGTAAGTAGGGTTAGGTTTAATTCCGGACAGCTCCACAACGGTTTTGCCGCTGTCAGACAATATTGTCAATATTTCATCATAAATTCCCAGCTTCTTAATGGCATTCTGGCCATAAACCAAAAGAACACGGGAACCGTAGTTTGCCAATTCCTCCCGTAGATGACTCAAGGCGCTCCGGCCAAAAATAATCTTTGTGGGATTGTAATATGTAAAATCTAGCTGCATAATAAAAAAACTCCTTTACCTAAAAAATTGAGGCGCCCTTTATTGGACACCTTTAGTATAAAGTAATTATTTAGAAATGTAAAATACTTATAATTTATTATTAGTTATACTATTTATGTATTTCTTGGCAAAAGCCACAAAAGCCCTGACAGAGGGAGATATGGTTTGATTCTTCTTCCAAGCCAAAACCGTATTACTTTTCAAACTGGGGGAAAGGGGAATATAGCGCAAGCCCTCATATTGGCAATCCAGCTTCAAGTTGAGGAAAATACCCATGCCCTGCCTGGTCATGGCAGCTAAGTTATAGGGCAAATTGCCATTGGCCACAATATGCAGGCCATCAGCATATTCGCCAAACCAATTTGTAATTTCCTTTTTAATCAAATCCCGGCGAGTGAAAATCAGGGGCCTACCAGCCAAATCTTCTGGTGTAACCGAGCCCTTCGCAGCAAGGTTGGAATGTTCCGATACCAAAACCCCCCATTCTTCTGGTAAGGGGCTGCGAATAAACTCATATTTACCCACATCCACCGGTTCTAACAAAAAACCCAGATCCAAAATACCCCTCTCCAAGCGCTCTTTGATATTGTCGGAATTGCCACTGTATATGTCAAAATGGACATGGGGATTTTCCGCTTGAAAGGCAGTGAGAATTTCAGCTAATAGGCGACTATTCTGATATTCGCCGCTGCCGATGGAAATTTCACCGCTCAACCGCGCTTCCTGGCGCAGCTCACCCTTTGTCTTTTCCGCCAACGCCACCAGTTCTTGAGCCCGCCGCTTTAACAGCATACCATGCTCCGTAAGGGCAATGCTATGATTACTCCTTGTAAATAACTTAACCCCCAGCTCCTCCTCTAATTGCCTGAGTTGGCGGGAAAGTGTGGGTTGAGTTATGTGGAGCAAGGCAGCGGCCTTTGTAATATTTTCTTCCCTAGCTACAACCAGGAAATAATTTAAAACCCGCATATCCATCAGAGCAAGTCTCCCCTCTTTATTTTCACTGTCCATTTTAGCACATAGAATACACAAATACAATATATCTGACTATAAGAAATACGATTAGAGCATATCAATGACAAAGCTGATAAGGGTTTAGCTGTTTTCAACCTTGCCCAAATGGGGCAGGGAGGTCAAGCGCTGACCGCAAAACCCTTTAATTAACTATCACCACTGGTCAGCCTAGAATACCAGGGACGGGTTGTAAAACAGCCACAGTTTCTCCGCACATCAAGCGTTGACAGGTGGCAAACCATATATTGAACCTACAAAACTTTGGGTTCTTTATTAACTCAGCAAGGGACCAAAAGCAAAACGGCGGAAATAAATTTCCGCCGTTAAAAATCGTTATTTCTTAAATTAAATACGACTGCCCCTTTGCCGCAAAGCCTTGGGCTTAGCTAATATTTCCGCCATAATTACAGCTTCCGCTAATTTTTTAGTTGAAGCGGCTTTTAACATATCAGCTACAGGGTTGGGGGCATAAGCGTCCCTAGTTATAGCTGAGACCGGCGTCTTGGGGCGTTTCCCAACCGCTAAATTACCGCCGCCGTTGGGTGGGGTCTCGGCTTTTGCCAACCCTGGCTGACCAGGCACAGGCAACTTACTAGCGTAGGGGTCAGCATTGGTATAGGAGGGTTTAACCTCCCTATGAGGGCTAACCTTACCCTCGCCACTGTAAGGAGCGTCGTAATGTCTGGGTCGGGGTGGAGCCGGTGGCGGCGTAGGCCGCTGCCGCCGTTGCCAGGGAGTTTCCTCCTCTTCCTCCTCATCATCAATGCGGAATTCATCCATTAGCTCCTTAAGCTCGGCAGGCACAGGCAGTTTATCCCAGGGGCTTTTTCTAGCTGTCTGCTGAGGTTTGGCGGGGAGTTCCTCCGCCTGGTCATCCTCCTCCCAGAGGCTAAAGTCCCTATCTTGCTCTTCCTGATTTAAGTCCTGCTCTACCCGTTCGCCCCTCTTCTTCTTGGATTTAAAAAAGCCGGAAAGAAAAACAAAGGCAATAATCAGCCAAAATAAGTTGTCAAAGATAAAATCCAGTATTTGTTCCATAAGTCACCTCACCTTTCTCACTGGGGTTCGGTCACTATTATTTGCCATCGTCATTAACGGAGGCAATGCCATCCCGCATTTTTGTATCGGAAATCACATTCTGCATATTGTAGTAATCCATCACGCCGAGGTGACCTTCCCGGAAAGCCTCGGCCATAGCCAATGGCACTTGGGCCTCGTTTTCCACAACTTTGGCCCGCATTTCCTGAACCGCTGCCACCATTTCCTGTTCCTTGGCAACAGCCATAGCGCGGCGTTCTTCAGCCTTAGCCTGGGCGATTCTTTTATCGGCTTCCGCTTGGTCAGTTTGTAACTGCGCCCCAATATTGCGGCCAATATCCACGTCAGCAATATCAATGGAAAGAATTTCAAAGGCGGAACCAGCGTCTAAGCCCTTACTTAAAACCGTGCGGGAAATTAAGTCCGGATTTTCCAAAACGCTTTTATGGGTTTCCGAGGAACCAACGGTGGTAACAATACCCTCGCCAACCCTGGCGATAATGGTTTCTTCCCCGGCGCCACCCACCAGGCGTTCAATGTTGGCGCGCACGGTAACACGGGCTTTTACTTTAACTTCAATCCCGTCTTTGGCCACAGCGGCGACGATGGGGGTTTCAATAACCTTGGGGTTAACACTCATCTGCACGGCTTCCAATACGTTACGGCCAGCCAGGTCAATAGCGGCGGCCCGTTCAAAAACCAGGGGAATGTTGGCACGCTCCGCGGCAATAAGGGCGTCTATAACCCTATCCACATTACCGCCAGCCAGGAAGTGGGCCTCTAATTTACCGGAAACCACCTTGAGGCCGGCTTTATCGGCTTTAATCAAAGGGTTAACAATTTTAGCTGGGGAAACCCGACGTAAGCGCATACCAATCAGGTCAAAAATACTGATTTTCACCCCGGCGGCCAGAGCGGAAATCCACAGACCCACAGGCACAAAACTAAAG
>DXZC01000184.1 GCA_019415505.1 Peptococcaceae bacterium
CATTATAAGCCCGTACACGGAAAAATACAATGAACGAATAATGGAGAATACATAGAAATTATTACGGAAAAATTAAAATAAACTCCTATTTACAGTAAGGAATGGGCGATTTTTTAATAATATTTTAATTTGCACTTTTCCCCATTATCCTGTAAAATATAAATTGAGAAAAATTAAGGAGAATACCATGGCTTGGGAAATTGCTTTTTTACAGTGGATACAGGCAAATGTTGTCTGCGATTGGCTCACTCCGATAATGGAATTTTGTACGAATATGGGAGGCGGTTTAATCTGGATAGCAATAACAATTATTTTGCTAATTTTCCCCCAAACTCGAAAACTAGGACTTATAACCGCCCTAGCTTTACTTATAAATATTCTGCTTTGCAATGTATTTCTCAAACCATTAATTGCCAGGCCCCGGCCCTTTACCCTGGCAGAGGTTGAATTACTGATACCTGCGCCCGGCGATTTTTCCTTCCCCTCAGGCCATACCTCCGCCTCTTTCGCGGCGGCGACCGCAATATTCCTGGGTTGGAGGAAGGCTGGTATTGCAGCCCTTCTGTTCGCCGGGGTAGTAGCCTTCTCCCGCTTGTACTTTTTTGTTCACTTCCCTACAGACGTATTGGGCGGGCTAGTAGTTGGCGTTTTAGCGGCTTGGCTCAGTACAGTTATTGTGAATTACTGCTCTAAGAAGATGTCCAAACCCACATCGGGTAAAGCTTGAACCAGACTATCAGTTCCCCTTAAACCGTTATAATTAGCTAGGGATAGTTTACCGTTCTTGTCGCAATATAATCCCACCACTAAGAGCTTATCGCCTTTGACCTTAGCCCGGTAACGCTCTAAGGCCAAGGATATTTGATAATCTAAATGCTTCATAACATTATCACGGTACTTTCTGGCTTTACCTTGGGCGAAGGCAGGCGCGATTTTGGCGAATAACTGCTGTTCCACTTGGGTATTTCCTGTTCCTTTTAAAGCGCCTTGCAGGGCGGAGCAATCCTCGTGGGCTAAAACCAGGAGAATGGGAACCTCCAAGGTATTGATAGCATAATCCAAGGTTGCTTCATTACCAGCTATAGCGCCGCCATAGGAGGAGACCACAAAAAGCTTCTCCGTACCGGCGATAAAGCGCAAGGGATAGGGACAGGTTAGTAGAACGGCCTTGGGTATGGCCACAGACAAATCGGCAACCTCCTTTTCCCGTAAAGACGCCAGATCTTCCCGTTGGCTGGTAATAAAATCGCAAATAAATTTAATAGTTTTTTTCACATTAACACCTCATAACTTTGTTACTTTTATTTCTGCACCAGTCACTTTTTTCCTGCCAAGGGAGTTGAAATGTACGGATACATACGCTTCTATGCCGACGAACTAAAAATTAAGGATTTAGCCTTATTTAAGGCCTATTATTGCGGTCTATGCCACCAACTAAAAACCGATTACGGTGAAAAAGCCCGCCTACTATTAAGCTACGATATGACCTTTATGGCCATTTTCTTGGATTCTTTGGCCCCAGAAGCGCCGGAGCAGGGTAAGGGTTTTTGCCCTGTCTCTCCTTTTAAAAAAAAGCCCCTCGTCGTATCCAACGATAGCTTGGCTAAGGCGGCCCTATTAACAGTTATGATGGGTTACTATAAGCTGGACGACGCCTGGGAGGATGATAGAGCCTACAGCGCCGGGATTGCCAAGCTGGTGTTTAAAAAAGCCTTTGCCCAGGCTAAATTAAAGGATCCCGCTACTGCCCAAATGGCGGAAAAGTATTTAACGGAATTTTACGCCAATGAAAAACGGCCTGATATTGATTTAGATACCCTCACCCACCCTTTCGCCCAATTAGTTGCCGAGATAATGGCCCTAAACGCCCCCACTGAACTGAAGGAGCAGCTGCGGAAGATGGGGTACCACGCCGGCCGTTGGCTCTATTTTATAGACGCCCTGGACGATTTACCCCAAGACGTGGCGGATAGACAGTTTAACGCCTTTACCGCCACCCTACCCTATGATGCTCAGGACTGGCACAAGTTTTATCTTGCCGCGGAAGAGGATATTTACGCCAATTTGTTTTTTTCTTTGGAAGAATTATGCCAAATATTTACAACCTTACCCCTAAAACGCAACCAGGAGCTAATTGAAAATATTTTCTTTCTGGGCATAAGAGGTATTAGCGAAATTATCACCGCCCGCAGGAAAAACGGCAATGGCGAAAAGTTCGCCAACCCCTTTAAAATCAGAACCTCTTGTTCCCACGATGCCACAATAAAGGAGTAAAAATGGAAATGTCAGTAGATACAAGTAATTTTAGCAACAGTGATAATGTGAAAAGCCAGATACGCAAAAACATTCAGCGCAATCTTTTGGATGAAGCCTTAGCTCTGGTTAATGAGTTAAACGACAGCGACCCGGATTATTACTATTTCCAGGCCTGGATCTTCACAGAAAAAGGTTGGACCCAAAGGGCCAGAGATTACGCTAAAATCGCCACCCAGATGGAGCCGCAAAATAGCGAATATCTGGCTTTATGGAACAGGATAAACGGCAATGCCGGCCAAAGCTATAAGGCTCAATCTAACAGCAGGGGCTTTAATCCCGGCTGCTGTGAAATTGGCGGTTGCCTTTTATGTAGCGACTGCTGCTGCGAAAGTATGGGCGGCGATTTGATAACCTGCTGTTAAAGGAGGTTGATCTATGGGCGACAACAAAAAGCTGGCTTTAGCGGGAATAATGACCGCCCTTACCGTTATAATTCTATTTTTCGCTATGCTGATTCCCAATCTTAAATTGGTACTGTACGGTTTAAGCTCTTTGCCCATGGCGGTGGTAATTATTGAGTGCGATAAAAAGACCGGTTTATTATTTTACGCCGCCACCTCAATATTGGGGTTCGTATTGCTGCCTGACAAAATAGCGGCGCTACCATATATTGTGGTCTTGGGTTTATACGGCTTAATAAAATCCTGGGCGGAAAAGGTAAATAATACCGTAGCGGAATGGGCCATAAAGATAATATATTTCAATGCCGCCTCCGCCCTTTACCTTTACTTAATTATACAAATGTTTATGCCGGACATCACTTTTCCCATACCCCTTTGGGTACTGGCAATAGGAGCTCAAGCCCTATTTATAGTTTATGATTTTATTTATTCCTATTGTATTACCTTCTATGAAAAGAACATACGACCAAAAGTAAATTCTTTTAACAACCGCCGTTAAAATGATAAG
Source organism: Peptococcaceae bacterium (assembly GCA_019415505.1). Taxonomy (GTDB): domain Bacteria; phylum Bacillota; class Dehalobacteriia; order UBA7702; family UBA7702; genus Cryptoclostridium. The sequence goes on from DXZC01000184.1 coordinate 3,226, forward strand.
ATTTTCTCTTTACAAATCTAAAATTCGGGAATATAC
>DXZC01000185.1:0-1811 GCA_019415505.1 Peptococcaceae bacterium
CGTTACTTGCGCCCAAGCCGCGGGGGAAGAATTTGCCGCCTTAGCGGAGTCAAAAATATTCCAGCTCCATGCCCCAGTGTGGCGGGATGCTGTTAATTTATATTACGAAGGCAAAGAGATATAAAAGCCCCCGTTAAATACCTGATTACCGAGGCCACGAGCGCAAAATTTAAGTGCCGCCAGATTACCCCAGCGATACCTAAGCGCTTTTAGGCCCCACCCATGGCAATTTTCCCGGCGATAAAGCAGGGTTTCCAGTTCGGTGGTGAAATAGGTCTAAAATAGCGGGTCCTTAGCCCGGCTGTATTCTAAAAGCGTGTAATCTAAATCTTTTGTATAGTACCACCTATGGCTATTTTTAGGCGTAAAATAGGGTTCCCGGTTCGGTGGTAAAATAGGTCTAAAATAGCTGGGCCTTAGCTCCGGCTGTGTGCTAAAAAAGCGACTAAAACCTAAAAACGCAATTACATCTTCTGTGAGAGGACATAATCACGTTTAAAGGTCATCCAATAGGTTAGAATTTCTTCCTTTGCTAGCTTTAGTAAGGAAATTGAAATGCAGGGAAGCAATGTTACTGTTGCTAACCATATTCTCTATTGGCCAGGACACGTTATTGATAACTATTCAGTTATAGGCCCTTCCTGGCTTTCCTTATTTTTTTACTATCTCCTATTGAATTCATAACTAGTATGTGTCAACGGTTAAATATTATTACGGCAATTTTTGGTAATTTTTACGGTTAAAGCTAAGTAAAAAATAAAGAATTTAAGAGAGGGCTTTAGCGGATAAAATTTTAGCACAGCCGCGCCTGTTAACTAAACTCCGTATGAAGGCCAGGGTATAAGACCCTATAATTATGTCCCAGGCAATAACCGCTGGCAGGGCCGGGGAAAGCAACTGGCTAAGCCTTATATCCCAGTGTCTTATCTGCCCTGGGCTTATTTTGGCAGTTACAAGAGCCCTTATAGGCGTGTAAAGACTTAAATGGCAGGCTGGTTTACCCTATAATAGCAGGCCAGGCAGGAGTTACAGATTATCCAGAAATTTTACAAAATCCCGCCTTTAAGTGGGCAACTAAACCAGATATTAGGCCCCGGTTAGTAGCTTGTGCTAATTTCCTCGGTGCTGTTTCGGGGCGATTGCGGGATAGACAGTCTCTCTTATTATTACCCCGTGTGAAAAGCTCTGCTTTCCTCCTCTCGAAAATTTAAAAGTAAATAAAAATGCGACCCCAGAGAGATTAAACTCTGGGGCCGCGTTTTATTTTTGGCGGAGACGGTGGGATTCGAACCCACGTGGCGCTCATCACGCCAAAACGATTTCGAGTCGTTCTCGTTATGACCACTTCGATACGTCTCCATATAGTAAATCTGCAATTTTGAGTGATTTTACACGCTTTCCCAGGGGGCAACCTTTGCCGCTCTGGGGTAAAATTAGCCGCTTTTCCCATCGGGCTAATTATTTGTTGCCAATTATTATTTACCTGGGCTACTGTGGTATTTGTCCCGGTTTTACTTATAACCCACAACGTAACTCTTACCGGTTTAAATTAGCTTAGATTGCCAGATAATATCAGGCAAGGGGGAGAGACTGGGAAAATTAGAGGGCTAGTTTACGGTGTTCCAACAATTTTTAAAAATAGGATGCCCTGCAAGAGCGCCAGCCATACAGCGGCTTTTGCACTGTCCGGTGACGATACGCTATCTGGTGGCGATTCGTTGTCCGGTGACGTTTCGCTGACAGGTGACGATACGCAGACTGGTGGCGATTCGCTGTCCGGTGGCTATTCGCTGCCCGGTGACAATACGCTG
>DXZC01000185.1:1911-3240 GCA_019415505.1 Peptococcaceae bacterium
GACTGGTGGCGATTCGCTGTCCGGTGGCTATTCGCTGCCCGGTGACAATACGCTGCCCGGTGACGATACGCTGCCCGGTGACGATACGCTGACCGGTGAGTTCCGCTGTCCGGTGACGATACGCTATCTGGTGGCGATTCGTTGTCCGGTGACGTTTCGCTGACTGGTGGCGATTCGCTGTCCGGTGGCTATTCGCTGCCCGGTGACAATACGCTGTCCGGTGGCGATACGCCGACCTATGGCGATACGCTGACCGGTGAGTTCCGCTGACCGGTGACGATACGTCGACCTATGGCGATACGCTGCCCGGAGACGTTCCGCTGCCCTCTGCTGGACCTATTGCCTTAAACTTCACCCAGACCGCCTGGAGCAGGGGCTTTCGCAGGGCCTGGGAGCCTGTGTACAGGGGAATTTATAGCCTAATTATTTTAACATATTCTGAAAGAAAAAACAACCTATATCCGGGTAAAAGCCGAATATAGGTTGCTATTTTGTTATCCTTATTTTAGCAGCTCATTGAACTGACCCCTGGGGGTGTAACTAGTGTGGAGCAGTTCATGGGCTTTATGGCCGCTGGGTTCACCCAGGTACTCTTTATAAATCATGTCAATAATGGGATTTTTGTGGGATTTCCGCACGGGTAAGGCTTTATCCTCCTGATAAACCGCGTTAAAACGATGGGCCATTTTACGCCAATTTTTAATGGGATTGCCGCCGCCGCCAATACATCCTCCCGGACAGGCCATAATCTCAATAAAGTGGTAATCAGCCTGACCAGCCCGAACAGCGTCCATCAGTTTACGGGCGTTGCCTAAGCCGTGGGCTACAGCCACCTTCACGGGAATATCCCCAACTTGAACTGTGGCTTCTTTAATGCCCTCAAAGCCGCGCACAGCGGTAAAGTCCAGGTTTTCCAGTTCCTTGTTGGTAACAACCTCGTAAACGGTACGCAGGGCCGCTTCCATTACGCCGCCGGTGGCGCCGAAGATTTCACCCGCGCCGCTGCCCAAGCCAAAGGGGCCGTCAAAGTCGCTTTCCTCTATGGTTTGGAAGTTTATGCCCGCGGATTTAATCATTTTGGCCAGTTCTTGCACGGTCAAAACCGTATCTATGTCAGGCTTGCCGTTTCTGCCCAATTCCGGGCGTTTGGCCTCAAACTTCTTGGCCGTACAGGGCATAATGGACACGCTATAAATATCATCGGGGCTTTTCCGCTGGGTTTCCGCGTAATAGGTTTTAATCAAGGCGCCAAACATGCCTTGGGGCGATTTGCAAGAGGAAAGGTTGGGGATTAAATCGGGATAAAACTGTCTCTTATACACATCTGAC
>DXZC01000186.1 GCA_019415505.1 Peptococcaceae bacterium
ATCCTGAGTTAAAGCGGCAATAAAGCCATGCTCCACACAGGAAACAGCGTTGGTTATGGCGTTTTCTACAGCCAAAGCTTTAGAACTGCCGTGGCACACCATGGATACTCCCTGAACGCCAAGCAAGGGAGCACCACCATAAGCACTATAATCAAATATTTTCTTTATATTCATCAGCCCCGGCTTAACTAGAGCTGCTCCCACTTTCCGCGTGGGAGTAGCGGTTATTTCTTGTTTAATAAGCTGGAACAAACCCACGGCTACGCCTTCGGTCAGCTTTAAAACAATATTGCCGCTGAAGCCGTCGCAAACTACCACATCGTAATTGCCCTTCATCATATCACGGCCTTCCACATTGCCGATAAAATTAAAGGCGTTGGCTTCTCGCATCATTTTATGGGCTGCCACCACAGCGGCGGTTCCCTTATGGCTTTCCGCGCCATTGGATAGCAAGGCAACCCGGGGCTCACCTATTCCCAGTAAACTCTTGGCATAGGCATTGCCCAGTATAGCAAAATCAAAAAGATTTTCCGCACTAGCATCAGGATTAGCGCCACCGTCCAGCATTACTTTATCACCATCTAAGGTAGGATAAGGAATGACGATAGCTGGACGCTTTACACCTGGTATACGCTTTAGCAGTAATATTGCCGCCGCCATCTGGGCTCCCGTGGAGCCGGCGGAAACAATGGCCTGGGCTTTTCCCTCTTTAACCAGAGAGGTTGCCACAAAAATAGAAGAGTCCTTTTTGCGGCGTAAATTTTCTACAGGTTCATCCATAGCCATAACAGTCTGAGAATAAACGGCCTCTACCCGGTCTGGCAGGCGTGGCACTTGCCTTTTTATAGCTTCTTCATTACCAACCAAAATTACTTCTAGGCCCTTATTGGCCTCTACAGCGTTTAGGGCGCCATTTATAATTTCCCCTGGGGCATGGTCGCCTCCCATGACGTCTACTGCTATTTTCATAAATAAATCCTTCCACTCTGAATAAAACCATTTTACATACGGCATAAGCAATTTATAACCTAAGCTCTGGCAAGCCCTTATAACGAAGCTAATTAGATAAATCTGTACCTGCTCCTAAAGGGGCTTAAACCCATATGCCGTACCTGAATACAATATAATTAAACAAAGAAAAATGCACCACTTAGCCGCAAAATCCCTGAAGTGGTGCATTTGTTCCTTATTTCGATGCGGCAGCTTTTACTACCTCTTGGCCTTTATAGTAACCACATTCAGGACAAGCGGCATGAGGCCGTTTGATGCTGTGGCACTGAGGACAAGTAGACAACCCAGGCATATTGAGTTTATCTTCGCCGCGGCGCTGTCTTTTGTTGGATTTAGATGTTTTACCTTTGGGTACACCCATTGTTTACACCCCTTTCTAATCATCTACCTCTTTTAATAAATCCGCCAAAACCGCAAGGCGCGGATCTAGGGGCTCATTATCGCAAGAGCAATCTTTTAAATTCAAATTTTGGCCACACTGAGGGCAAAGCCCTTGGCAATCAGGCTTACAGAGAATTTTCATCGGCAGGGACAAGAATATTGCCTGTTCCACATAGGGCCAGAGCTCTATTTCGCTACCGGTAAAAAGGTGAACATCCTTTTCGCCACTTTCCACCTCAGGGACTTTTTCTACAGCATTGGTAAAGGACTCGTTAAAATCCGCTGTAACCCCATATTCCAGAGGCTCGCCACAACGGTCGCAAACACCGCGTAAAACAGCTTTTATAATCCCTTGCACTACAATAACTCGCTCAATATTTTCCGCAGTTCCCTGAAATACCAGGGGTTTTGAGCCTAAAACCAGTTCTGTAGAGCCGATATCCTCTTGGCTAAGCGCATATTTCAACTCAGTGCGGATACCGGTGACATTTTTAAGTTTATCCACTTTAATTTTCATAGCACCATCCGCATTTCTACCAATGTAACAGAATAATTATATATAAGTAAAGCTCTAATGTCAAGGTTATACGGGAATTTTCTCGCTTATTTGTTCTTTATAATATTGAGGGTATCACGGGCAATAGCCAATTCTTCATTAGTCGGCACTATATAGGCTTTGACTTTAGAATCGGGAGTTGTTATCAAGCGGTCAACGCCCCGGACATTATTAGCTTCTTTGTCTAATTCTACGCCCAGGCATTTAACACCTTCTAAAATGCGTTCACGGGCCAAAATGGAATTTTCCCCAATACCGGCGGTGAAAGCTATAACATCTACGCCACCCATGGCCACGGTATAGGCGCCAATATACTTTTGTACGCCATAGTAGAAAACTTCCATGGAGATTTTAGCCTGTTCATTGCCGGCGGCAGCCGCTTCTTCCACGTTGCGCAAGTCGCTGGAAACACCGGAAACGCCCAGGAAGCCGCTTTTTTTATTGAGGAAAGTTTCCATATCTTCAGGCTTAATAACCCCTTGTTTAATCAGGTAAATGGGAACTGAGGCGTCAATATCACCACAGCGAGTGCCCATTAATACACCGGCCAGAGGCGTCAAGCCCATGGAGGTATCAACACATTTGCCGCCATCTACAGCAGTAATGCTGGAACCATTGCCCAGGTGGCAGGTAATAATTTTCAATTCTTCAATAGGCTTGCCCACTAATTCAGCGGTTTTCTGAGCTACGAACTTGTGGGAGGTGCCATGAGCGCCATAACGACGGATGCTATGTTCTTCCGCCACTTTATAGTCAATACCATAGGTATAAGCTTTAGCCGGCATAGTGGAAGTGTGGAAAGAGGTATCAAATACAGATACCATAGGAACGCCAGGCATTTCTTGAGCGCAAGCCTTAATACCAGCAACATGGGCGGGGTTGTGCAAGGGAGCCATGGCAAAAGTAGTTTCCATATCAGCTATAACTTTTTCTGTAATAAGCACAGATTCAGGGAAGAGAACACCGCCGTTAACATAACGGTGGCCAACGCCGTTAATCTCTTGCAAGTTGGCTATTACGCCATATTCAGAATTTGTTAAAGCGTCGAATACCATTTTAATAGCAACGCTATGATTGGGAATATCAGCCTCAAAAACCATTTTAGCTTTGCCGGTAGGTTCATGAGTTAGAGACGAATTATCAATACCAATGCGGTCTACCAGACCTTTAGCCATTACACTTTCGTCTTCCATATTGATAAGCTGGTATTTCAGGGAAGAGCTACCACAGTTCACAACGAGAATTTTCATTTGATTACCTCCAAATTTATCTTATAT
>DXZC01000187.1 GCA_019415505.1 Peptococcaceae bacterium
CCTGCACACATTGGCCGCAGTTGACGCAAACAGTGTCGGCCAAGGGGCGATTGTAAGCGGTGGTCACTACCGAAGCAAAGCCCCGGTTTTCTTTGGTCAGGGCATTGACAGTCTGTATTTGGCTGCAAGCGTATTCGCAGCGCCGGCAGGAAATACATTTAGCGGGATCCCGCACAATAGAGGGGGATGATGTATCTTGGCCGCAGCCCCGCACCGCATGGGTGTAGCGCGGCTCCTGATCGTACCCCATGTCCTGGGCTATTGTCTGTAGCTCGCAATTACCGCTTCTGGCGCATTTTAAACAGTCCTGGGGGTGGTGGGCTAAAATAAGCTCCAAAATATTTTTCCGAACTTTTCGCGCCTTAAAGGAATTAGCCTTTACCTCCATGCCTTCCACTACCGGTGTGGCGCAAGCGGGGGAGAGGTTTCTTTCTCCCACTACCTCTACGACACAAATGCGGCAATTAGCTTTAACTGCCTGGTCCGGGTGGTAACAAAGGGTGGGTATGTTAATGTCCAGCTTTTGGGCGGCCTCCAATATGGTGGCGCCTTCCTCAACCTGAACCGGTTTGCCGTCAATGGTGAGATTTACCATAAGGTTTGTTGCCCCCTTTCAATAGCTCTTTCATAGGTGCTGCGGAAGTTCTCAATGGTGGAGAGAATGGGAATGGGGGAGGTTTGGCCCATGCCGCAGAGAGACGCCAGAACCATAGTTTCACCTAATTCCTGTAGCAGCTCAATGTCGCCGAATTTACCCCGTCCGCCCCGAATATTCTGAATTATTTGCAGCAAGCGGGTGGAGCCTTCCCGGCAGGGGGTACATTTGCCGCAGCTTTCGTGGACAAAAAAGGCTGTTAGGTTTTCCACTACATCCAATATATCGTTGGTATTATCAATAACCATCACATCACCGGCGCCTAAATCATGGTCAATATCTAGGATTCGGTCTATTTGAGAGCTATTGATAATCGGGCCGGAAGCGCCGCCTAAGTGTACGCCTAAAATGCCGTTATCATCGGTTATGCCGCCGCCGGCTTCATAAATAATATCCTTGAGGTTTACGCCCATGGGGAATTCCATAACCCCTCGGTTTTTCAAATTGCCGCTCAAGGTAAAGAGCTTGGTACCGGTGGAGCCAGGTGTGCCTACGGATTTAAACCAGTTGGCGCCCCGTTCCATAATCAGGGGAATATTAGCAAAGGTTTCCACGTTGTTGACTAAGGTCGGTTTGCCGTGGAGTCCCCACACGCCGGGGTAGGGGGGTTTATAGCGGGGTTCGCCCTGTTTACCCTCAATGGATTCCAGCAAGGCTGTTTCCTCGCCGCAAATATAAGCGCCGCCGCCGGAGATAACCTCAATGTCAAAATTAAAGCCGCTGTTGCAAATATCCTCTCCTAAAAGGTTGGCGGCCTTGGCCTGGGCAATGGCTTCCTCTAATACGGGGAAGAGATAGGGGTATTCCGCCCGCAAATAAATATAGCCCTTGTTGGCTCCTAAGGCGTGGCCCGCAATGGCCATACCTTCCAGCATACCATGGGGGTCGCCGCTCATTACTATGCGGTCCTTATTGGTGGCGGGTTCACCTTCGTCAGCGTTGCACACAATGTATTTTTGCTCAGACACGGCGTTGTAGACACTAGTCCACTTGGTGGCCACGGGGAAACCAGCGCCGCCTCTGCCTCTGAGCATGGCGTTCTTTAATTCTTCAATAATTTCCGGGCCTGTTAGGCGCAGGGATTTTTTTAATCCCTCGTAACCGCCGTAACGGCAGTAATCCTTCACGGAAACTGGGTCAATAACCCCAATGTTGCGCATAACCCATCTTGTTTGTTCCATAGCTTATTCCACCTCTCCCCTCTTATAGCGTTTAATTATTTCCGTGGCCTTTTCCGGGGTGAGATTGCTATAAGCTATATTATTAATGAGAATGGAGGGGGAAGCGTCGCACAACCCCTTACATTCGCAATATTCCATGGTGAACATTTTATCCTCGGTTGTTTCACCGGGCTTAATGCCCAGTTCTCTACTGATAGCGTTCACTACGGCGTGGGCGCCGTTAATATGGCAGGGGGCGCTTTTGCACATACGGATAATATACTTGCCCCTGGGTTTTGTGTCGAAGAAAGCGTAAAAAGTTATATAACCGTAAATTTTGCTTTCGGGAATACCGGTAATACTGCTGACCAACATCGCTACCTCTCTGGGTACGGCGTTGGCAGCTAGGGATTGAATTTCCAGTAGGAGCCGCATAAGCTGTTCTGGATTGTCCTTATAGCGGGCGGCAATTCTTTGGATTTCCGGCAAATTATTTTGTAATTCCGAAGAATACAACGTCATAATTTGTAGCCTCCTCGTTAATATCGTAGAGAATGAGTTTTCCTAAGCTGGCTAAAGTAGCTCACTGGGGCCCAGGTAAGTGTCCAAGAAATTCAATAAAACCCAGGTCATAGGTAAGGAGAAAAAGAAGGCCAACATAATTCCGGCCTTCTTGTAGTTTAGCAGAATAGAAAAATCCTACTTTAATATTATAACTATTAAAGTAGGATATTGTCAAGGATTTTGTCAATTATGCTATTGTATATCAAAATATTGCGGGTAATCTTAATTTAAGGTTTTTACTAAAGTTAGATTCAGCTTATAGATAGCCGTATTCCTGGCGTTTTCTTAATATGAGGAAGAGGGAGATAACAAAGGCCAAGGCCTCGCCAATGGGAACTGCCAACCAAATACCAGTAATGCCCATAAAATTGGGTAAAATTAGTATGGCGGCGCTGATGAAAATAAAGGTGCGTAGGAATGATATAATAGCGGATAACTTGCCGTTGTTCAAGGCTGTAAATAGGGCGGAAGCAAAAATGTTGGCCCCGACCAAAAGGAAGCAAACTGAGAAAATGCGGAAGCCCTCTGAGGCCAAGGCATATACTTGGGTGCCCGGGGGAGCGAAAATGCCCACAACGTGCTTGCCGAAAATCTCCGCCATGAGGAAAATAAAGAGGGAGGACACCCCCACGGCGCCCACGCAAATTTTAAAAATACGTTTGGTTTGGGGTCGGTTGCCGCTGCCGTAATTAAAGCTGAAGACAGGGGCCACCCCCATGGCAAAGCCAAAGAACAGGGAGTTCATTAAAAACTCCGCGTATTGAATTATCGTAATGGCGGCAACGCCGTCCTCGCCAATGAGCCGCATCATGGTAATGTTACTGTCTCTTATACACATCTGACG
>DXZC01000188.1 GCA_019415505.1 Peptococcaceae bacterium
GCCCTGACCCTGACGATTCTGGTAGTTGCCCTGGCCCGGACGGTTTGGCCGTCCGTCCCTGTTCTGATTGTTGCCTTGACCTCTACGGTTATCCTTGGCAAACACACCTTGTTGACGGGCCTGATTGTTATTTTTAGCAAATACGCCCTGTTGACGGGCTTGATTATTATTCTTAGCAAAAACCCCTTGCTGTCTAGGCACTTCCTTTTCCGGCTCTTTAACCGCAGGGGCCGGGGTATTTTCGGCAGATTTTACCTGTTTATCCACGCTGTGTTGCGTTTCTTCGGCGTTTTCTTTCTGGGGGGTAGCTGCTGGCTTATCACTGTGGGCAGCAACTTTTTTTGCATCTGGGGCCGCCGATTGGGGGGCTTTATCGGCTGAACCTATATTGCCTTCATCTTTTTCGTCTTTAGTCTGAGGGACAGTCTTTTCCTGCGAGGACTGCTGCTCCGGCTGTTCCTTATCTTCCTGGTTTTTATCCTGTTTAGCAGCCTTCTTAGGCGCAGAATGCTCCGGTTTAGGCTCGCTGGTAGCCGCTCCCTTTTTATCTGCTGGTTGATGGCTGTGTTCCGCCTGTTCTTTCTCAGCGGCTTTGGCCTCTGCCATAGCTATTTTAGGGCGCATAATATCCCTGAGCATTTCCGCATATTTATCTTCAACGGTGCTCATATGATTTTTTACTTCGGCTCCCATTTTACCCAGGCGGCGAATAACGTCCTTACTCTCCATCCCTAGTTCTTTTCCTAATTCATATACTCTTAATTTTGTCATAAACAAACCCCCAATTCCCACTTCCCAGCGTGAAGTTTAATCTTTTATATTATTTATTATGGATGCAGCAAAGCCCTTATCCATGACTAAAACCGCATTGCGTGGCGATTTACCCATAGCCAAACCAAGTTCCCCTTTGGCGCCGAAAACCAAATAAGGTATTCCCCGGTTAGAGGCCGCGTTTTCCATTTTACCCTTTGTGTCAGCGGGCGCGTCCTCCGCTACTAAGAGCAAGGCTGCGCTCTTTTTGTTTAGCTTGCCCATTACCGCATCTTCACCACTGTGGAGCTTGCCGGATTTTTGGGCAAAGCCCAACAAGGTAAAAACCTTTTCTCTATTCTGCGGCATGATTCAAAGCCTCGTGTAATTGCTCATAAACTTCCTTACTAATATGTACGTTTAAAGCTCTTTCCAGCCCGCGTGATTTTTGCGCCTTGTGCAAACACTCGGTGCTGGGGCAAATGTAAGCGCCCCGGCCCGGCTGCTTGCCAGTAGGATCTAGCGCTGCGCTATCCTCAGTACGGACCACCCGGATAAGTTCCCTTTTTTCTTTCATAGACCGGCACCCTACGCACATACGCTGCGGTATCTTTTTGGCTGCCATATTACTCCTCCTGGGCGAGCTCCAGATCTTCGTCGCTTTCCGATACAGACGGTTCCTGGTCCTCAGCGTCTGAAACTTCGTTGTCAGCAAAATCCCCATCTAGCATATCCATATCAGCTGCATCAGCAAAAAGTTCCTCACCTTCATCGTCTACATAATCAACTTCCGAGGCGGCTTTAATATCTATTTTCCAGCCTGTTAGCTTAACTGCCAAACGGGCGTTTTGGCCTTCTTTGCCAATAGCCAATGACAATTGGTAATTTGGCACTATAACTCTGGCGAATTTATCATCCTCCAGTATTTCCACATATTTTACCTTAGCAGGGCTTAAAGCGTTACTAATAAATATGTCCGGTTCAGGGCTCCATTTGACAATATCAATTTTTTCACCCCGCAACTCGTCAACAATAGCCTGGACGCGCATACCCTTGGCGCCGACGCAGGCTCCTAGAGAATCCACATTTTCATCCTTACTATACACAGCTATTTTGGAACGGCTGCCCGCTTCTCTAGCTATGCTTTTAATTTCCACAATGCCATCATAGATTTCCGGTACTTCCTGCTCAAAAAGGCGTTTTAACAGTCCGGGGTGAGTGCGGGATACCACCACCTGAGGTCCCTTGCTGCTCTTTTTTATTTCTACCATGTATACCCGGATTCTGTCGCCATGCCGGTAGGTTTCGCCGGGAATCTGTTCGTTTGGCGTAAGAATGGCTTCGGTTTTGCCAATATCTAAAAATACGTTTTTATTCTCTATTCTTTGGATAATACCCGTGAGGATATCACCTTCCATATTCATATATTCATCGAAAATCACGTTGCGTTCAGCCTCGCGCATACGCTGAACCACAACCTGCTTGGCAGTTTGGGCCGCAATGCGCCCAAAATCCCGGGGCGTGACCTCCACCTCGTAGATATCCCCTTCTTCATAGCCGGGGTTTATTTTTTCCGCTTCAGCCAAACTAATTTCCAAACGGTCATCTTCAACCTCCGCCACGATGTTCTTGCGGGAATAAACATGAAAATCACCGGTTTCCCTGTTGATCTCAGTTCTCACATTCTGGGAAGAGCCAAAATTCTTTTTATAAGCGGAAACAAGAGCAGCGTCAATGGCGTCTAAAATTATATCCGCTGATATATTTCGCTCTTTTTCCAAATCCCTGAGTGCTTCCAAAAATTCAACGTTCATTAGTTGACCTCCTAAAATACGGAAAGATTAGCTTTTGCTATCTTGACCAAAGGGAATATATAATCCTCCCCTGCAACTTCCACCACAGCCTCTCCATTGGCAAAGCTCTTTAAAATGCCTGTAACTTCCTTTTTGCCGTTAATAGGTGAGAAGCTCTTAACATATATCTTCTCCCCTATAGCTTTTAGAAAATGCGCCGGCGTTTTGAGTTTCCGCTCTATACCAGGGGATGACACCTCTAAATAATAACTTTCGCCAATAGGGTCAGCGGCGTCCAGAGGGGCGTCAATCAGTTCGGTTACTGCTTCGCAATCGTCTAAGTCCACGCCGCCCGCTTTATCTATATAAATACGCAGATAAAACTGGCCAGCCTCTTTAGTAAATTCTATATCGTAAATTTCATAGGGGGTATTGGCAAAATACGGCTTAATGCATTCCTCTACCCGAGCTTCTGTACTGTGTTTTTTTTCCATAGAATATAACGCTCCGCTAACATTGGATTATCATATATAAAGAGTGGGCAAAGCCCACTCTTCAACAATACTACTATCATTATCGTATAAATTATAGCATAGTAGGTATTACATGTCAAGAAATATTTCTAGCGCTGCAAAAAGGGTATAAGCTCATCTAAAAG
>DXZC01000189.1 GCA_019415505.1 Peptococcaceae bacterium
GTTTATAACCATTACAAGAGAATAAACGCCCCTGTGACTAAGGATACTGTGGAATTGCAGAAATCCAATATTTTGTTGGTTGGCCCCACGGGTACCGGCAAAACTCTCTTAGCCCAAACCTTAGCCCGGTTTTTACATGTACCCTTTGCTGTGGCTGACGCAACCACTCTAACTGAGGCGGGTTATGTGGGTGAAGATGTGGAAAATATTCTCTTAAAGCTGCTTCAAGCTGCTGATTTTGATGTAGAGGCAGCTTCCCGAGGTATCATTTACATCGATGAAATAGATAAGATAACCCGCAGAAGCGAGAATCCCTCTATTACCAGGGATGTCAGCGGCGAAGGCGTGCAGCAAGCCTTATTAAAAATTTTAGAGGGTACTGTAGCCAGCGTACCGCCACAGGGCGGTAGAAAGCACCCGCATCAGGAATTTATTCAGCTGGATACCACAAATATACTGTTTATTTGCGGTGGCGCGTTTGACGGGCTGGATAAAATAGTGCAAAAAAGAATGGGCAGTGGAGTCATGGGCTTTGGCGCTGATATTAAAGAGAAAAAAGAGGACATTGCCGAAATTCTCGATAATATTATGCCGGAGGATCTCCTGAAATATGGCCTAATACCGGAATTTGTGGGTCGTTTACCTGTTTTGGGCAAGCTTACCCCCCTTGATAAAGAAGCTTTAGTGCGTATTTTAAAAGAGCCGAAAAACTCCTTGGTTAAACAGTATCAGAGCCTTTTTGCCATGGATGGCATTGAATTGGACTTTGACGAAGAAGCTTTGGAAGATATAGCCGAAACAGCGATGAAGCGCAGTACCGGCGCTAGAGGTCTGAGGGCTATTATGGAAGATTTAATGTCCGACCTGATGTTTGATTTACCTTCACGGGATGATGTGGCCAAAGTTATAATTAACCGTGATTTCATAATTAACAATGGCAAACCCCAAATTTTCCTGAAGGACCCCCAAACAATCGCTGAGGAAAAGGCCAGAGCCGCGGAAGCTAAAACTAAAGCTGCGGCAGCTAGTCAGGATAGCACAGCTTAAGATTGTAGATACAACAAAAATAAACCTCCGTTTAGCAGAAAGCAGACGGAGGTTTTTAGTTGGCGACGCAGAGACACGATAAGACCACCAGTTAGACTGGTGGTTTTAATTTTCCTAGCTTTGTTGGTTATGACGGCAATTTGATAATAATGTTGAATTATTGCTTATAGCTTGACCGATAGATTAAAATTTAGTTCTTTCTTCTGTTATATCAGTGTAGTAGCCAATGGCTTTTAGCGCATTACCCTCTTCATCTCGAATGGTTTCACTGCCAACCTCCAGCCAAACAGTATTGCCTGGGGCAGTTTTTATGGCTAACTCACTTTTGTTAATTTTACCATTGTAGCCATCTTTGATTTCCCGTATATATCGGGCAAAATTTTCTTTGCTGGCTGCTTCCAGAAAACAACTTTTTAAAACTTGCGCTGGAAAATTTTCTATAGTTGTTTCCTGTTGTCCCAGCTTTGGCTCTATTTTATTCAAAGCGTTTTCAGCACCTGTCTTATAAAGCTTGAGAGTGCTATCTTGTATGTTCCATTCCCAACTATTTATGTTCGCTAAACGCATTATGCTCTTCGTTTCCCGTTCAGCTAGCCTTATTTTTTGTTCTCTATCCTTTATAGCTGTAATATCGCTGAAAACCCAAAGGTAAGTGATACCATCTGCGTCCTCGCCTATATAGCGGGCATCCAGATATATCCAACGCTTGGCGTTGTTTTCTAGTTGTAAATTGATAACATCCTGGTAATCTAATTTATTGGTTGTAGCGTAGCTTCTTTTTTGCCGGAGGCGTTTGATGTCTTGCGGCGCTAAAATTCCGGAATATGACTGGTTATTCAGAATATTTGCTAAAAAATCTTTGGTACAACCCAAGCTGCGGTATAATCCGTTAGCTATTACTTCAAATGAGATATCTCCTGTTACTGTAATCTTTGCCAACACAATGTTTTCCGGCGTATAGTCAATTAAGAGCTGCATCTTTTGCCGCATTTCCACAGTTTTCGTTGCGTCAATAATCACCCCTTGTATTATTCCTTTACCTTCTTGGGCTATGTATTTACTTTGGTTAATTACCCAGATATAGCCATTTTTACTGAGCATGCGGTATTCCATGGTGTGGGGCTTGCCGTTATCCTGTAAATGCTTGGCCCCTTGGAACACCTTTATGCGATCTTCCGGATGAACCATATTAATAAATTTATTATTAAAGAGCTTGGCTATTTCTGTTTTTTCGTAGCCGAGAATAGCCAAAAACCTTTTACTAAAATAGATAAAATCAAAGTCTTTATTAAAGGCGCAGCAATGGTAGCCGCCTGGTATATCGTTATTTAGATATTTTAACTCTTGGTTTTGCCGCATTAATAGGGCATTGCGTTCGCTTAGCTTTTGCTGGGCTGTTACTGTTTCAGAGATATCCGTACAGGCGCTAACAATGGCTAATCTGCCGTCCTCAGCTTGGATAACTCGGCCCTTATCTAAGGTCCAAAACCAGCTCCCATCCTTACGGGACATACGATACGTTGTCGTATACTCCATGCCGACATAATAATTACTGCCCAAGTCTTGGCCCACTCTTTCCCGGTCGTCAGGGTGGATAGTGTTGATTACCCGATAATTTATGGCTTGGGCAAACTCATCATAGGTATCATAGCCTAAGATTTTCACCATCTCCTGGTTGGCAAAATAGAGGGGAAAGCCAGGTTCACAATAGCCGCCAATCATACCGGAAAGCGATATTTGCGCTGCAATTGCTGCCGCTGTACGTTTATTTTCTTCCGTAAGTCTAGCAAAGGCGCTATTGCTGGGAGAAATGTCAACCATGGAAAACAGCGCTCTTTGAGAGGTTGCCAACAACTGCTCTTTTTCTTTCAAGGCAGTTATATCACTGATTGAACCGTAAAACAGTTTGCGCCCGTTGTGTTCCCCCAGAAAAAAGGCGTGGAATTGCACCCATATTGAGCTGCCGTCTGTTTTTAAGCGGTGTACCTCTCCTTTGGCGCCCTGAGTAATTTCTCTCATAGCTCGCTGAAAGATGTCTAGTATTACAGGCCGATCAGCCTCATATATCAATTCTAGTATGGAGTCGCTGTGTTCTGCCAAATCTACCGGATTATCGCCGGTTATTTGATAATATTGTTCATTAGCC
>DXZC01000019.1 GCA_019415505.1 Peptococcaceae bacterium
CTATGTAACTCCTCTTTATCCATATAATTTTAGCTCCTTTGAGTGATATCAGGATATCCTTATAATAGAGGATAAAGCCATTAAAAATCTTTTGCAAGCCCTATTTAAAAAAATTGTAATAAGGGAAAGTGTCTGATTCTCCGTTAGCGAGTTGCAACTAACAATTACTTGCCAGGTAATAATAAAACCAGGCTGTAGCAAAGGGATAGTAAGGGGAAGCTTCCCGCCTTACCTGCTCAGTTTCTCAGATTTAAAACGCCTTTAAGTGGGCGGGCTGTGGCCGCCTCTGGGCTTACCTGTTAACGACATGGCGCAAAGGGCTATTATCCGGCCCCCAATTACCTGGGGGTAAATAAAAACACGGCTTAAATAGCCGTGTTTTTGTTATGTTCAACTATAATATTTAACTTATAATACTAGCCCCGGCTAACCAAAAATTTAGGGAGACAAGTACATAACCCCGCCTGAAGCGAAAAATAGGGGCTGGTTTCCTAGCGTCCTCAGAGAATACTGTCGATAAATTCGGTAATTCTGGGGTCTGTGCGGTTTTGAAAAAATTCCGCCGGGGTACCGCTGGCCAGGATTTCCTTGTCCATCATGAACAAAATGCGGTCTGCGGCTTCCCGGGCAAAGGCCATTTCATGGGTAACCACTATCATGGTCATTTTTTCTGCCGCCAGTTCCCGCATAACGCCGAGAACTTCCCCGGTGAGTTGGGGATCCAAAGAGGAGGTTGGCTCGTCAAATAGGAGCATATCCGGGTTCATCATCAGAGCCCTGGCAATAGCTACCCGCTGCTTCTGTCCACCGGAAAGCTGCCCCGGGTGAACCTCAGCTTTATCGGCTAGTCCCACCTTTGCCAGGGTTTCCTGGGCACGTTGGCGCGCCTGCTCCTTGTCCTCTTTTTTGACAATAATAGGGGCGTAACACAGGTTATTCATTACCGTTAAATGAGGAAAGAGATTGAAGCTCTGAAAAACCATACCCATTTTGGAGCAAACCTTCTTGGCCTGCTTCTCTGAGACGTAAACTCCGTCCTTTATTAAGGCTTCACCATCAATAATAATGTCTCCGGCGTCAGCCTTCTCCAGATTGATTAGGCACCGGAGCATAGTGCTTTTGCCGCCGCCGGAGGGGCCTATTACGGCTATGGTTTCGCCCCGGTCCATGGTAAAATTTATACCGTCCAGAACGTCCACATTTTTAAAGGATTTTTTCAGGTTTTTTACTTCTAATATACTCATGGTTCCACCTTAATAATCGAATTTCTTTTCCAAACGCTGGAATACCTTGGTAATAATGAAGGTCATGGCCAGGTAGAAAACAGCAGCCACCACATAAGCCATAGGATCCACATTGCGGCTTACAAAGGTCTTAGCAAAGAACAGCAGCTCTGTTACGGCGATAGCGGTAATGAGCGCCGTGTCCTTAACCAGGGTGATGCTTTCGTTACACAGAGGCGGCAAACTGACCCTGAGCATTTGGGGTATTACTATTTTAATGGTGGTCTGCCACTTGGAAAAGCCCAGAACTTTAGCCGCTTCATGCTGGCCTTTATCCACGGAGATGACGCCGCCCCGGAATATTTCGCAAAAATAGGCGGCATAATTCAGGGTAAAGGTGACGCAGGCCGCCTGGAAATTTTCCATGGCCAGATGAGGGCCGATAACCGGAATAAAGGGTAGGCCAAAATAGAAAAAGAATAATTGCAATAGCAGGGGGGTACCCCGCATTACCCAGACATAAAAGCCAATGATTTTATTTAAGACCTTAAAACGGCTGATTTTGCCAAAGGTAAGTACCATGCCCAGGGGAATGGCAGTAATAATCGTCCAGGCGAATAAGCCTAGGGTGTACTTTAGCCCCGGCAACATGGAGATAAAAATATTACTAAAATAAGATAAACTCATAATGACTCCGCTAGTCTCTTGAAATATTCGATAATGATGTTAGTAACAGAAGAAAAGAGCCGAAGCCTAAGGCGCCTCGGCTCTTGGGGGTCAAAATAAATTATTCAAACACAGAGGTACCATTGGTGAGGATATATTCGCCTACAACCTTATCCACCACAAAGCAATCAATGCGGCCGGCCTGAAGATCTAAATAGGCGTTGAGGTTATTGTCGAATTCCTTCACTTCCGCCACAGAGGAAGCCACTTCAGTGTTGGCGTCTAAGGCGTCTTTAGCGGAGGATTCCTTCTGTAAGCCCACAATTT
Source organism: Peptococcaceae bacterium (assembly GCA_019415505.1). GTDB lineage: Bacteria > Bacillota > Dehalobacteriia > UBA7702 > UBA7702 > Cryptoclostridium. Next base: position 2,217 of record DXZC01000019.1, read on the forward strand.
TGTCGGTCATGTCGGCTAAAGTGGTAATGCCGCTGTCTGCCGCCACAATAACGATTTGGGCATTAGCCAAATAGGGTTTGGCAATGAACATATTTTCTACCCGTTCGTCGGTAATGCTCATGCCGTTCCAAATGCAATCGATGTTGCCGCTGGAGAGTTCCATTTCCTTGGCGTCCCATTCAATGGGCTTGAGTTCTAATTCTACACCCATTCTGGTGGCTACTTCCCGGGCCAAGTCTACGTCAAAACCAACTATTTCGTTGTTTTCGTCCATATAACCCATGGGGGGGAAGCTGGCGTCCAGACCAACTATGAGGGTGCCTCTTTCCTGGAGGTCAGTGAGGGAAGTGTCGTCTTCAGCAATGGTGGTGTCTTCCAAGTATTCCCCATCCTTTAACAGGGCGTCCTCGCCAAACCATTTTTCGGATATTTCCGCCGCTTTGCCGTCGGCTACCATTTCATCCAAATGCTTTTGCACTTCCATACCTAAAGCAATATCTTCATTTCTGAAGCCTATGCCGTATTCTTCAGCGCCCAGGTTTTCTTCCAACTCAACAAATTTAGCGGTGTTTTCCGCCGGTTCATCAGTGGTAGCTGTATCATCGGCTGGGGTTTCCTCCTTATTGCCGCAAGCGGCAAAGGCTACCAAAGCTACGCAAAGTACCATGAGAAGCAGAAGGGTCTTCTTCTTCAGTTTCATTGTTGTCTCTTCCTCCTTAAAATGTTTTCATAAAATCATACACATTATATCCTTTTTCTGGGGAAAAAGGAAGTACCTAAATATAAAAAACCCTAAAAATTGTGAATTTTTCTATAATTATTAACTTTATAGGGTGGATAGATGAAATGCCTTACCTTACCGGTTTAAGCAATTACCGGCATAGAAAAGTTGAATAGTAATGCAAAAAAAGTAAGGGATAATTTCTTTTGCCAAACGGGCTATGGTCCATAAAAATTTATGCCGCTGGGTTTAGGCACTACAGGGGATTTTAAGCCCGTTATAGCACTGTGATTTGCCGGTGTTTATCTATATTTAGCAGGTAATTTTTAATTTGCGACATGTTTTTGCTTTTCTTGACTTAGAAGGGGAAAAGTGATAAAATTTATTACATATTTACAGATATTCCATCTAATGACAGATGCTAATTTTCGGAGGTGTAAAGTGGAAAGTCCCCAAGTAATAATTGTTATGGGCAGCGATTCCGACTTGCCGCAAATGGCGGCGGCGGCTAAAATTTTAGCTGAGCTGCAAGTACCCTATGCTATTCACGTTTCTTCGGCTCACCGTACGCCGGAAAAGACCCACGCCCTTGTAACGGCAGGGGAGAAAAACGGCGTTAAAGTCTTTATTGCCGCTGCTGGCGGCGCGGCTCATTTAGCTGGCGTTGTGGCTGCCGCTACCGCTTTACCTGTAATTGGCGTACCTATAGCCACCAATGTGATGGGCGGTATGGATTCGCTCCTCTCCACTGTGCAGATGCCTCCCGGCATACCTGTGGCCACCGTTGCCATTGGCGGGGCTAAAAACGCCGGCATTCTGGCAGCGCAAATATTGTCTATCTCAGACAGCGCCCTGGCTGACAGGGTTAAAGCTTACCGTAAAGATATGGGGAATACGGTGGAGAAAAAAGATGAGAAATTGCAGTCTTTGACTGTTGAAGCCTATCTGGAACAAATGAAAAAATAAGGAGAAAACAATGATAGAACGCTACAGTTTACCGGAAATGTCCGCCATTTGGGAAAACGAAAACCGGTTTGCCCAAATGATGGAAGTGGAGATTTGCGCTTCCGAGGCCATGGCGGAGTTGGGGTATATTCCCAAGGACGCGGCAAAAAATATCCGCGCTAAGGCCAGCTTTGACACTAAGCGCATTTTAGAAATTGAGAACGTTGTTAAGCATGATGTTATAGCTTTTCTCACCTGCGTTGGGGAAAATGTGGGCGAGGATTCAAAGTATATTCATATGGGCATGACCTCCTCCGATGTTTTGGACACCGCTTTAGCCCTGCAAATGCGGGATAGCATAGATATTCTTTTAGCTAAGCTGGAAAAACTTCGGGACATTGTGGCCGACTTGGCCAAGAAGCATAAATACACCCTCATGACAGGTCGTACCCACGGCATTCACGCCGAACCCATTACCTTTGGCCTGAAAATGGCCCTGTGGGTTATGGAATTGGACCGTTGCACCACCAGACTGCTGACAGCCAGGGAGACCGTAGCTGTAGGCATGATTTCCGGCGCTGTGGGTACCTTTGCCAATATTGACCCTAAGGTGGAGGAAAAGGTCTGCGACCGCTTAGGCCTCAAGCCGGAGCCGGTTTCTACCCAGGTAATCCAGAGGGACCGCCATGCCGAGTTTGTGAACAGCCTGGCTTTGGTGGGCGCTTCTCTGGAAAAGTTTGCCACAGAAATAAGAAACTTGCAGCGCACCGATATCTTAGAGGTTGAGGAATCCTTTGAAAAGGGGCAGAAGGGCTCTTCCGCCATGCCCCATAAAAAGAACCCCATAACCGCTGAACGTGTGGCCGGCCTTTCCCGGGTATTGCGGGGCAACGCCACTGCGGCTTTAGAAGACGTCGCCCTTTGGCATGAGCGGGATATAACTCATTCGTCTGTGGAGCGGATAATTTTACCTGATTCCTGCCTGTTGCTTGATTATATGCTTCACCTCATGGTTCGTATTATGGGTCATTTAGTGGTGCATGAGGATAATATGCGCACTAATTTAGAACGCACCCTGGGCTTAGTTTTCTCACAACGGGTAATGCTTTCCTTGATTGATAAGGGTATGAGCCGGGAAATGGCTTACGAATGGGTGCAGAGAAACGCCCTTTACGCTTGGGAATCCAAGACGGATTTTGAATATTTAGTATCAGCTGATAAAGATATTTCCGCTTATCTATCCCCAACGGAAATTGAGGAAATATTTGATTATAGTTATCATACCAAGAATGTGGATTATATTTTCCACCGGGCGGGTTTAGATTGAAATTGAGCTAAAAAACCGTAACTTGGCCCTTAAATTGATTAGGGGATAAATGAGTATTAACAGTCCGCTTAGTTCACTTGGTTCGTTTAACTACTTAGAACGGTCTTAATTTGTTTAAGCGGGCAAATAGTTTATTAGAAAATTAAAAGGTCATAAGCCAGGGGTTGAAGCTCCCGGCGGGAACAGGTCTTTACCTGTTAAGGAGGATAAAATAATGATCAAGAAATTGGATATGCTTTATGAAGGCAAGGCCAAAAAAATGTTTTTAACTGACGACCCTGATTTACTCTGGTTGGAATATAAGGATGACGCCACTGCCTTTAATGGCGAGAAAAAAGGCCAGATTATGGGTAAGGGCCATTTGAACAATGAGATTTCCGCTATTTTCTTCACCATGCTCCAGGAAAAGGGCGTAAAAAACCATTTTGTCAAAAAGCTATCCGATACGGAACAGTTGGTGAAAAAAACCGATATCATCATGTTAGAGGTTATTGTTCGCAATATTGCCGCTGGTTCTTTAGCTAAGCGCCTGGGCTTAGAGGAGGGGACTCCCCTTAAATCCACAGTACTGGAATACAGCTATAAAGACGATGAACTCGGCGACCCCATGATTAACGATTACCACATCGCCGCTTTGGAATTAGCCACTCCGGAACAGCTCCAGGTTATTTCCAGCACAGCTTTAAAGGTTAACGAGATACTAAAAGAATATCTCCTGAAACGGGATATAACGATTATTGATTTTAAACTGGAATTCGGACTTTTCCACGGCGAGGTTCTCCTCTCCGATGAAATATCCCCGGATACCTGCCGTTTCTGGGATGTTAATACCAATGAAAAATTGGACAAGGACCGCTTCAGAAGGGATTTAGGCAATGTGGAGGACGCTTACAAGGAAATATTAAAGCGTTTAAGCGAATAAGGAGCTAATATGGGTATAACTTACAAAGACGCGGGTGTGGATATAGACAGCGGCGCCAAAGCCGTGGAGCTAATGGGAGAACATGTTAAGGCTACCTTTCGTCCGGGAGTGTTGACGGATATTGGCAGCTTTGGCGGCTTATTTCAGCTTGATGTAGCCAAGTTTCCCGAACCTGTTTTAGTTTCCGGCACCGACGGCGTAGGTACGAAGCTGCAAATCGCCATGAAAATGGATAAGCATGATACCATTGGTATAGACGCTGTGGCCATGTGCGTGAATGATATTTTAGTTCAGGGCGCGACCCCCTTGTTTTTCCTGGACTATTTAGCCACTGGCAAAATACAGCCGGAAAAGGTGGCGGAAATAGTTAAAGGCGTGGCTGAAGGTTGCAAGCAAAGCCAAGCCGCTTTAATTGGTGGGGAAACAGCGGAAATGCCCGATTTTTACGGGGAGGACGAGTACGATATCGCCGGCTTTGCTGTGGGCGTGGTGAATAAGGATAAGATTATAGACGGCTCTCGCACGGAATCCGGTGACGTTATTTTAGCCTTGCCCTCCACCGGTATTCATTCCAATGGGTTTTCCCTGGCTCGGAAGTTGGTATTTGATACAGCCGGCCTTGAGGTATCCGATTATATTGAGGAGTTGGGCTGCACCTTAGGCCAGGAACTTCTGCGTCCAACGCGGATTTATGTTCAGGATATTTTGCCCCTGCTGCCTAAGTATGATATCAAGGGCATGTGCCATATTACTGGTGGTGGCCTCATTGAAAACCTGCCCCGGAGCATCAATAATAATCTCAACGCCGTGATTGACGTGGCTTGGTCCATGCCGGCAATCTTTAACTACCTGCAAAAAATTGGCGATGTTGACCCCCTGGAAATGCACCGTGTCTTCAATATGGGCTTGGGTTACATGGTTATAACCGACCAATATACGGCATTTGAAATTCAGGAGAAATACCCCCTCTTTATGCAGGTAGGTTATTTGGAACCAGGCAACAATAAAACTGAAATAATGGGAGTGAACGCATGAAACGCTTTGTGGTTTTAGCTTCCGGTAGAGGTTCTAATTTTGCCGCTATTCTAGCGGAAGTGCAAAAAGGCGCGATAAACGGAGAAATAGTAGCGGTAATTTCCGATAATTCTCAGGCCAAGGCCCTGGATATTGCGGCGGAGGCCGGTATTGCCACCGCAAGCCATGATCCTCATACCTCGGATTATCAGGCGTGGCTGTTAAATACGGTAAAATCCTATGACCCGGATTATGTGTTGTTGGCCGGCTATATGCGGATTGTGCCGCCGGAATTCATCGCCGCTTTTCCCCAGCGTATAATAAACATCCACCCAGCTCTCTTACCATCCTTCCCCGGGCTCCACGGCCAGAGACAGGCTGTGGCATACGGGGTGAAAATATCCGGCTGCACTGTCCATTTTGTGGACGAAGGCATGGATACGGGCAAAATTATCGCCCAAAAAGCTGTGGCGGTTTTAGAGGATGATACTGAGGATACCCTGGCGGCTAGGATTTTAAAGGAAGAGCATAAGCTTTACCCGGCAGTGGTAAAAATGTTGGCGGAACAGGATGACTGATTTGTAAATAAGCAATGAGTGTTGTAAATAAATCGTGGATTTTAATAAATAAACTGTGAAGGTTCGTAAACAAGTAATGAATGTTTATAGACAAACCATGTAGGATTGTAAACAAATCATAAATAATTGTAAACAAACCGTAAATGTTAATAAATGAACTGCGACGATTCCAAAAAACAGGAATATTCCTAAAGAAACCATGGACGGTTGTACATAAACTATGAGTATTAGTAAACAAAACCTGGATTTTTGAGAAAATAATAGAGAGAATTGATGAAGAGGTAAAAGCTATGAAAGTAATGGTTGTGGGCGGCGGCGGCAGAGAACACGCCATAGCCGTTAAATTAAGTGAAAGTCCCCGGTTAACTAAGCTGTACGCTGCTCCCGGCAGCGACGGCATGAGCGATATAGCGGAACTTGTGGCCCTCAAGGTCACTGATGTTGAAGCTATAACAGCTTTCGCTGTCAAAGAAGGCATTGAAATGGTGGTCATTGGGCCGGAAGTACCGTTGCTTTTAGGCTTAGCCGACGCCCTGCTGGCCCAAGGTATAATGGTTTTAGGCCCTTCCCAGGCTGCGGCGGAGTTGGAAGGCAGCAAAGCCTTCTCCAAGGGGATAATGAAAAAATATAATATTCCCACTGGCGATTACCAGGTTTTTACCAAAAGCGAGGCTGCTTTGGCTTATTTGGCTCAGGCCGATTATCCCATAGTTGTGAAGGCTGATGGGCTGGCTGCGGGTAAGGGCGTTATTATCGCGGAAAATCAGCAACAGGCGGAAAACGCTGTTCGTTCCATAATGGAAGATAAAATTTTTGGCGACAGCGGCAGCCAAATTGTCATTGAAGAATTCCTCACAGGTGAGGAATTGAGCCTGCTGGCTTTTACAGATGGGGAAACTGTTGTGCCGATGATACCTTCCCAGGATCATAAGCGTATTTTTGATAATGACTTAGGACCCAATACCGGTGGCATGGGGGCTTATGCTCCCGCCCCTATTGGTTCGCCGGCTATTATTGAGGAGGCTATGCAAAAGGTTATGCGCCCTTTAGTCGCAGCTATGGCTCAGGAGGGCAAACCGTACAAGGGCGTATTATACGCCGGACTTATGGTTGGACCCCAGGGTGTGCAGGTATTGGAGTTTAACGCCCGCTTTGGGGACCCGGAAACCCAGGCCGTGCTCCCACTATTGGACAGCGACCTCATAACCATTACCGAGGCCATTAATCAGGGTACATTGGCTGATTTAGCAATTAAGTGGCGGGATGAATTCGCTGCTTGCGTAGTTATGGCCGCGGAGGGATACCCGGAAAGTCCGGTGAAGGGCGATGAAATAGCGGGTTTAGGTCAAAATACTGACCGGGAATTTGTTTTCCATGCGGGAACCAAATTATCCGACGGCAAATTCTACACCAACGGGGGTCGTGTTTTAGGGGTTACGGCCTTAGCTGGGGATTTACGTACTGCGATTGACGCAGCCTATAAAAAAGTTAAGAGCATTACCTTCCGTGGCATGCAATATAGAAATGACATTGGAGCTAAGGCTTTTGCCAAAAAGTGAGGAGCAATTAACTTATGAAGGAATATTTAGACAGTCTCAACGAGGAACAGCTTAAAGCGGTAACTACGGGGAATGGACCTGTCCTGGTAGTAGCTGGCGCCGGCTCCGGTAAGACCCGGGTTCTGACTTCGAGAATAGCATATCTTATTGATGAAATGGGGGTCAGTGCCAATGAAATAATGGCGCTGACCTTTACCAATAAAGCTGCCCGGGAAATGAGCGAACGCTTGGCCAATATTTTAGAGCAGGATGTTTACAGCCTTTGGGTGGGAACCTTTCACCGTATTTGTCTGCGGCTTTTACGGTTGGAGGGGGAGAGAATTGATATTGACCCTAACTTTGTAATCTATGACGACGCTGACCAAAAATCTCTGGTTAAATCCATCTTAAAGCAAAAGGGTATAGATCCCTCGGAGCTTCCTCCCTCATTGGTCTTAAAAATAATTGGCGACGCCAAAAACCAAATGCTCACACCGGAGGCCTTTGAGGAAATGGCTGTGACCGCCCGTGAAGAGGAGGTTGTAGACATTTACTACGCCTATGAGCAGCAGAAGAAGGCCAATAATGCCTTGGACTTTGACGATTTACTCCTCTCTGTGGTGGAGCTTTTTTCCACCTGTCATGATGTTCTCACCTATTACCGGCAGCGTTTCCCCTATATTTTAGTGGACGAGTACCAGGATACCAACGACGCTCAGTATCGGTTTTTGCGGCTCTTGGCCGGGAAAAGCGGCAACCTTTTTGTGGTGGGGGACCCTGATCAGAGCATTTATGCCTTTAGAGGCGCCAAAATAGAGAATATACTGAACTTTAGCCGTGACTATCCCGATGCTAAGGTCTATCCCCTGGAATGTAATTACCGTTCCACCAACGCTATTTTACAAATTGCCAACAGCCTTATATGCCATAATTCCGGTCGTTTGGAAAAGACCCTTTACGCTCACCGGGAGGGTGGTAAAGCCGTGGAAGCCCTCTTGCTAGCTGATGAAAAGGCCGAGGCCGTCTATATTGCCGATAGCGCCAGGGATATGGAAACCAGGGGGCTTTATAAATACAAGGATATGGCCGTATTTTACCGCACCCATGCCCAAAGCCGGGTTTTAGAGGATGTGCTGATGCGGAAAAAGATACCCTATAAGGTTTTTGGCGGTCAGCGCTTTTACGAGCGCAAGGAAATTAAGGACACCTTGGCTTACCTGCGTTTAATTATGAATAACGGCGATAACATTAGCCTGCTGCGCATCATTAACGAGCCGCGCCGGGGTATCGGCGGCGTTACTCTGGAAAAGCTGGAGGATACCAGTGCCGCCCAGGGTATTTCCATTTGGGATACCATTAAAAACAGTATTGACCCTGAGCTATATAAGTCAGCGGCCCGCCGCTCCCTACAAGGGTTTGTCGACGTTATTAAGGAGCTAACCCTCTTAGCCCGCACTGCCACGGTAACTGATTTAGTTGTGGCCCTGTGGGATAAAACGGGGTATAAAAATATGCTGGAAGCAGAAAATACTACTGAGAGCCTGAGCCGTTTGGAAAACATGGCGGAATTTTTGACTGTCACCCATGATTTTGACCAGACCCACAAGGACAATCCCGAGGAGGGGGGCTTAGCCAATTTCCTGGCCGGCATATCCCTGAGCTCAGATTTAGATAAAATGGATAATGAGGATTATGTTACCTTAATGACTATCCATATGGCCAAAGGCTTGGAATTCCCCGTAGTTTTCCTCATGGGTATGGAGGAAAGTCTTTTCCCCCACGCCCACTCGATAATGTCCGGCAGTGAAAGCGAAATAGAAGAGGAACGGCGCCTTTGTTATGTGGGTATTACTAGGGCAATGGATGATTTACGCATACTTAGGGCTTACCGGCGTACCCTCTGGGGCCGAACTATGTATAATAAGCCCTCCCGCTTTTTGGCGGAAATGAGCTTATCAATGGCGGAGGCGCCGGAAAAGAAGGAGATTCACCCGTCGCCCATTGCCGACTTTGGCGTTGGCGATAAAGTACGCCATGGCAAGTTTGGCGAAGGTGTCATCGTGGCCATGGATGGTAAGGGTAAGGTAAATATAGCTTTCCCCGATTTGGGAATTAAGGAATTTTTACTGGAATACGCTAATTTAGAAATCATTGATTAACCTAGGCTATAAGCAGCTTATGGCCGGGAAAAATTTATAAGCCGCAAGGGGATTTACATGAAAGAACAAATAGACCGACTGACAGAAGAATTACAGCAATGGAATAAGGCCTATTATGAGCAGGACGCTCCCCTAGTGTCTGACGCTGAGTACGACCAAGCTTTGAGAAAGCTGGCGGCTTTGGAGGAGCAATACCCGGAATACGCCTGGCCCGATAGTCCCACTAAAAATGTGGGCGGTAGCGTGGCCAAGGGCTTTGCCCCGGTGGAACACCGCCACCCTCTCCTTTCTTTAGGCAACGCTTTTTCCTTTGACGAGCTAGTGGAGTTCCACAATCGGGTGCTGAAAGCTGGGGTGGATAATCCTTCCTATGTTTTAGAGTGGAAGATCGACGGTTTAACCGTGGCCCTGGAGTACCGGGACGGTCAACTGGTTCAGGGCGCCACCCGGGGGGACGGTAAGGTGGGGGAGGATATTACAGCTAACCTGCGCACAGTTAAAACTGTGCCCCATACCATACCCTATAAAAACCAACTGGTAGTCAGAGGCGAAGCATATCTGCCGAAAAGCGACTTTTTAAAGCTGAACCGCCGGCGAGAAGAAGCGGGGGAGTCCCCGTTTGCCAATCCCCGAAACGCCGCTGCCGGCTCCCTGCGGCAGTTGGATTCTAAAATTACAGCCCAGCGGCCTTTAGCGGTTTTCGCCTATGATATTATTTACGCTCAAGGCGATGATTTACCCCAGACCCAAAGGTCTACCCTGGAGTTTTTAAAGCAACAGGGCTTTTCGGTGAATCCCCATTTTGAGTATATTGAGGATCTACAGGATTTACCCGCTATAATTCAGGCGCGCACGGAAAAGCGGCGGGAATTAGATTACGATGTAGACGGCCTAGTTCTCAAACTCAATGAATTTAAATATCGGGAACTTTTGGGCTATACCGCCAAGGCACCCCGGTTTGCCATTGCCTTTAAATTCCCCCCGGAGGAAAGGGAAACCCGCCTCAAGGATATCCAAATTTCCTTGGGCCGCACCGGGGTTTTAACACCACTGGGAGTTTTGGAGCCGGTTACTGTTGCCGGTTCAGTGGTTTCCAAGGTCAGCTTGCATAATGAGGCTTATTTGCAGGAAAAGGATATACGCATTGGCGATACTGTGGTTATCCATAAGGCAGGGGACGTTATTCCCGAAGTTGTGCGAATAAAGCCGGAAAAACGGCCGCCTGAGGCAAAACCCTTTATTTATCCCTCTAATTGTCCTGTTTGTGGCGGACAAGCTGTGCAGCTCGACGGAGAGGCGGCCATACGCTGTATCAATGAGAGCTGCCCCGGACGCATAAAAGAAAATATTAAGCATTTTGTTTCTAAAAACGCTATGGATATAGACGGTCTTGGCCCCTCTATTGTTACAACCCTATTAGACCAAGGTTTCATCCGCAATGTCGTGGATATTTATGATTTAGACCAACACCGGCAAGATTTGATCGCCCTGGAAAAAATGGGGGACAAAAGTGTGGACAACCTTTTGGCCGCCATTGAAAAGAGTAAGGGCGCCGGCTTGGCCCGGCTCTTATTCGCCCTGGGAATTCGCCATGTGGGATCCGTTACCGCCGCCACCCTGGCGCGACACTTCGGCTCCTTAGATAACCTTTTGGCGGCTATAGACGCCAAGCCGGAGAGCGATTGGCTGGCGGAGATAGAGGATATTGGCGCTATCATCGCGCAAAGCATATACCTGTATTTTACAAACCCGGAAAACCGCCGGGTTATTGAGGGCTTGGCCTCCCACGGCCTGGATATGACAGCCCCCCAGACCTCGTCCCAAGGCGGCCTCAGCGGTATTACATTTTTATTTACCGGTACTTTACCGACGTTAAAGCGGCAAGAGGCTGAGGCTCTGGTTAAGGAGCGGGGCGGTAAAATTCTGAGTGGCGTCAGCAAAAACCTGCAATTTTTAGTAGTTGGCGATAACCCGGGTACAAAATTGAACAAAGCCCAGAAACTCAATGTGCCGATTATGAGCGAAGCAGAGTTTTTGGATTATATAAAAGAGCGGTAAATTACAAGGAGGAACAATGGACGGAAATAAGGGAAATAACGCAAATAACGAGAATATTGGGAATATTGGAAATATCAGAAGGGTAATAGTTGCGAAAAAGAAGGGCTTTGACGTGGCGGCCAACCACACCTTGAAAGATATAAAATATATTTTGGGCTGCGCCAATGTAAAAACCCTGAGAATTTTCAATGTTTATGACGTGGAAGGCTTATCCGACTCTGAGCTGGAGCAGGGTAAAAAGGCCGTGTTTTCTGAGCCGCCGGTGGATATCTGCTATGATGAGGAGCTCCCCCTAAGCGAGGAGGAGCAGGCTTTTGCCTTTATGTATCTGCCCGGTCAATATGACCAGCGGGCGGACTCGGCAGCCCAGTGCTTAGAAATTATTACTGGCCATAAAATTACGGCTTTGCGCTGTTGCCGGGTGTGGGCTCTTTCTGGGGACATTACTCCGGAGGAGTGGCGGAAAATTAAGGATTACGCAATTAATCCGGTGGATTCCACGGAAATACCCCTTAAAAAGCCTGATTCCATTCAGGATAAATTGCCCCAACCCCAGCCTGTAGCAGTAGTTCAGGGCTTCATTACAATGAGCGATGCTGCTTTGACGGAGCTTTATGAAAGCTTATCTCTGGCCATGTCCTTAGAGGATTTCTTTTTCACCAGGGATTATTTTGTAGAGGAAAAACGGGACCCGACTTTAACGGAAATTAAAGTCCTGGATACATATTGGAGCGATCATTGCCGCCACACTACCTTTATGACCATTATAGACCAGGTGGAGATACGCCCCGGCTTCTTCATGTCCCCCATTAATGAAGCTTGGCAGGACTATCAGGCAGCGCGGCAAAGTGTTTACGGCGACGGGGCCAGCAAACCCCCCTGTTTAATGGATTTAGCTACCATAGCTATGAAGTCTATGCGTAAGGAGGGTTTACTCGACGACTTAGATGAGAGTGAGGAAATAAACGCCTGCACCATAAAAATCAAGGTTATGGTGGATGGGGAGGAGCAGGATTGGCTGTTGCTCTTTAAAAATGAAACGCACAATCATCCTACGGAGATAGAGCCCTTTGGCGGCGCTGCAACTTGCTTGGGGGGAGCTATCCGCGACCCTCTCTCCGGTCGCGCCTATGTTTATCAGGCTATGCGGGTTACTGGCGCCGGGGATCCCCGCTGTTCTGTGGATCTTACCTTACCGGGCAAATTACCGCAGCGCAAAATATGCCGGGAAGCGGCGGCAGGTTATAGCTCTTATGGTAATCAGATAGGTTTGGCCACTGGCAAGGTGGTGGAAATCTATGACGACGCTTTTCTCGCTAAACGTATGGAAATCGGGGCTGTTATTGGGGCTGTACCCCAAAAAGCCGTGCGCCGGGAGGAACCGGAAGAGGGAGACGTGGTCCTCCTGTTAGGGGGCCGTACCGGCCGAGACGGCCTCGGCGGCGCCACTGGCTCCTCCAAGGAGCATACAGAGGAAAGTATTGCCGAGTGCGGCGCTGAAGTGCAAAAGGGTAATCCCCCCACGGAACGAAAGCTCCAACGCCTGTTCCGCGATGCAGAGGTTACTGCTATGATCAAGCGGTGCAATGATTTTGGCGCTGGCGGCGTATCAGTGGCCGTGGGTGAATTAACCGACAGCTTGGCCATTGATTTAGACAAGGTGCCCCTGAAATATCAGGGGTTAGACGGCACTGAGGTAGCTATTTCCGAATCTCAGGAGCGTATGGCTGTGGTGGTTGCCGCCGCTGATATGGCGGCCTTTATTGCCAAGGCTCAAAGAGAGAATTTGGAATGTACTAAAATTGCGGAAGTAACCGACTCTGGTCGCTTGGAAATGTCCTTTAAGGGGCAAAAGGTTGTGGATTTGGACCGCGGCTTCCTCAATAGCGGCGGCGTGCGCCAGCACATTGCCATAGATATCTTACCGCCGGAACCGGAAAATCCCATCACTGCCTTGGGCCAGCTGCGGGTTAAGGATACCCTAGAGGAAGCCCTGGTCTTTTTGGCGGTGGATAACAATATAGCCTCCCAAAAGGGTTTGGGGGAAATGTTTGATAGTACCATTGGCGCCGGTTCGGTTCTCATGCCCTTTGGCGGCAAAAATCAAATGACCCCCTCCGAGGGTATGGCGGCCCATATACCGGTACTGGCGGGAAAAACCACTACCACCTCGTTGATGACCCATGGCTACAACCCGAAGCTAGCCCATTGGAGCCCCTTTCATGGCGGTATGTACGCTGTATTAGAAAGCGTTACCCGTCTGGTGGCAATGGGCGGCGATTACAAGACAGCCCGCCTTACCTTACAGGAATACTTTGAAAAAGTGAAAAAGGATCCAATCCGTTGGGGCAAACCCTTAGCAGCTCTACTGGGAGCATTTAAAGCCCAGCGTGAATTGTCTATACCTGCTATTGGCGGTAAAGATAGCATGTCCGGCTCCTTTAAAGAGATTAACGTGCCGCCGACCTTGGTTTCCTTTGCCGTGGGCGTTATTGATGATTCCCTGGTTTTAAGCCCGGAATTTAAAGGCGAGGGCCATAAACTGGTGCTGCTGAAATCTCAGTGTGACGCTAATTTGGCCCCTGATTTTGCATATCAAAAGCAGCTTTATGATACAGTAGCCAGGTGGAACGCCCAGGGTAAAGTGTTAGCGGCCATAAGCCTAAAAGAAGGGGGCATTGGCGAGGCACTACTCCATGCCACCTTAGGTAACGCCATTGGCGTTGCTTTAGAGGATTTGCCCATGGCGGAATTGCTGCGTCCCGCCTATGGCAGCATACTTTTGGAAATGTCCGACACCGACGATTTAGGTGATTTCCCCTATGAAATTATTGGTGAAACTATTGGTCCCCGCCAGATTAAATATAAGGCGGAGTCTATACCCTTGATGTCCCTGGTGGAAGCTTACCTCTCATCTATGGCCGATATTTATCCGCCGTTCCTGCCAGAGGTTGAGGACGATGTTCTCTGTCCTCTCTACCGGGATACCATTCACGTTTCTAACTCCTGCCAGGCCAAACCAAAGGTTCTCATACCTGTATTCCCCGGGACAAACTGCGAATACGATACCGCCGCCGCCTTTGAAGAGGCCGGGGCGACCAGTCGTATTCTGGTGGTGCGCAACCAAACTCCGGAGCAGTTAAAGGAATCCATTAGCGAGCTGGCAGCGGCCTTGGGGGAAAGTCAAATCCTGATGCTGCCCGGCGGCTTTTCCGCTGGGGATGAACCGGAGGGGGCGGGTAAATTCATAACCGCCGTATTTCGCAATCCCCTGTTAGCCGATGCGGTAAGCCGGCACCTGGAACAGAAAAATTTAATACTGGGGGTTTGTAACGGCTTCCAAGCACTGGTTAAATTGGGACTTTTGCCCTATGGTGAGATTCGTGAGTTAAAGGATGACGATCCCACCCTGACCTTTAATAACATAGGCCGCCATGTTTCCACAATTGTCCGGACAAAAATAGTATCTAAGCTTTCCCCCTGGCTTGCCCAGGCGGAACTTGGCGCTGTCTACAATGTTGCGGTTTCCCATGGCGAGGGACGGTTTGTGGCCACTCCCGGTCAGTTCGGCACGATGATTAAGAACGGACAAATTGCCAGCCAGTACGTTAATCCCTTGGGTAAGCCTACTATGGTTGCGCCGGATAACCCCAACGGCTCCCTTATGGCGGTTGAAGGTATAACCTCAGCCGATGGTTTAGTCTTTGGTAAAATGGGCCATTCGGAGCGGTTTAGAGAGGGACTGTATAAAAATGTCCCCGGTAACTATGATCAGAAGATATTCGCCTCCGGCGTAAAATATTTTAAATAAAAAGAGAAATTGGAGAGAGCTATGAACACCATATCGGAAAATGCCATAACGGTGCTGGAAAGGCGCTATCTGCACCGGGACGCCAATAATGAAATAGATGAAACTGTGGAGGGATTATTCCACCGGGTGGCGGATTTTGTTGCCGGAGCGGAAGCGGATTTTGGCTGGAGCCAAGATGATATAGACGATTTAGCGGCTAAGTTTTATCAAGCCATGACGGACTTGGATTTTTTGCCCAATTCTCCCACTTTAATGAATGCGGGTTTACCTTTGGGGCAGCTTTCCGCTTGTTTTGTCCTGCCCATTGAGGACTCAATGGAAAATATATTTGAAACTGTCAAAAATACCGCCCTGATTCACAAGAGCGGCGGCGGCACTGGCTTTAGCTTTTCCCGCCTGCGTTCCCGGGGCGCGACTGTTCAGTCCACCGGCGGCGTGGCTTCCGGCCCCATCAGCTTTATGAAGGTTTTTAATATGGCTACTGAGGCTGTAAAGCAAGGCGGCAAGCGGCGTGGCGCAAATATGGGTATCTTGCGGGTGGATCATCCTGATATTATTCGCTTTATCCGGGCCAAGGAGGATAATAAGGAATTAACCAATTTCAATCTTAGCGTTTGGCTAACCGATGCTTTTATGCTGGCCCTGGAAACCGAAAGCGACTACCCCCTCATTGAACCCTCCACTGGTGAAATAGTTAATACCCTTAACGCTAAAAAGGTCTTTGACCTCATTGTGGAAAAAGCTTGGCTCAATGGAGAACCTGGCGTTATCTTTATGGACCAGGTCAATAAAGATAATCCCGTACCACATATTGGTCAGGTAGAAAGCACCAATCCCTGTGGCGAGCAGCCTTTATTACCTTATGAAAGCTGTAACCTGGGCTCCATAAATCTGATAAACTTTTATGAGGAGGGGTTAAAGGACTTAAACTTTGACCGCTTAGGGGCCATAGTCGATTTAAGCGTGCATTTTTTAGATAATGTTATTGATAAGAATAAATATCCTATTCCGGAAATTGGCGAGATGACCCGGTCGACTAGGAAAATTGGTTTGGGGATCATGGGCTTTGCCGATATTCTCTGCCGCATGGGTATATCCTATAATTCCCAGGCAGCGGTGAATATGGCGGAAAAAATCATGTCCTTTATTGACCAACGCTCCAAAGCCGCCAGTTTAAAGCTAGCTGAAAGGAAGGGCGTGTTTCCCTCTTACCAGGGCAGTCTCTGGCAGCAGCAGGAAAAGCCCTTGCGTAACGCAACCACTACTACTATCGCTCCTACTGGCACAATCAGCATGATTGCCGGCTGTTCCTCTGGCATAGAGCCCCTATTTGGCATTGCTTATTATAAGCTCTGCATGGATGGGGATAAGCTTATGGAAGTACACCCCTACTTTAAACAGGTGGCCCAGGACAGGGGCTTCTATAGTGAGGAAGTGATGAAAAAAGTCGTGGAACAGGGCAGCATCGCTAATATCGAGGAAATACCTGATGATGTGAAGCGGGTTTTCGTCACTACCAGGGACATTGAGCCGGAATGGCATATAAAAATTCAAAGCGCTTTTCAAAAGTATACGGATAACGCTGTGAGCAAGACGATTAATTTCCCCTACGCGGCCTCTAAGGAGGATATTGCCAAGGCGTATCTTATGGCTTATAAAGAGGGCTGCAAAGGTATTACTGTTTACCGCGACGGCTCTAGGGAGGAACAAGTGCTCAATGTGGGGGCCGGCGCGTCACATGAAGCTGAGGAGCAGCATCAGGAAGGTATTGCGCCCCGCCAGCGTCCCGGCATAACCCAAGGCATGACGGAAAAGGCCATTGCCGGCTGCGGCAACCTGTATATCACCGTCAACTATGACGACCACGGTATTTGCGAGGTATTTACCAATTTGGGTAAAGGCGGCGGTTGCCCCTCTCAAACAGAAGCTACCAGCAGACTGGTGTCCCTGGCCATGCGCTCAGGTATTGCGCCCAGCGCCGTAATAGAGCAGCTCAAGGGTATACGCTGTCCCTCCACTTTAGCGAGAAAAGCCAAAGGCGCTGACGTCCGGGCCCTATCCTGTCCTGACGCCATTGCTAAAACCCTGGAGCGGGTGTTAAATATCGCGCCCCTTAATGGCAATGATAAGCACGGTCTGGATTTAGACAATATAGCCGAAGAAATAGAAATGCAGGGCAACGCCACAGGGGAGGGGGCTAAGTGCCCGGAATGCGGCGGCAATTTAGAGCACGAGGGCGGTTGCGTCCTCTGTCACGCTTGCGGTTACTCTAAATGCGGTTGAAACTGGGGCCGAAATACGCTTCAGTGGTAAAACTTTCTCCTATGGAAGCCGGTAATCTGGCGTTAATTATGGGTTCTAGGCGATATGTTTTGGGTTGGAAAGCCTGGCCAACGCAGTATGGTAACATGGGCAATAAATTTAATAAGCTGCCCGCTTATAGGCAGCTAGAGCTATTAAAACAAAGAGCGCCAGGTTTAATTGCCTGGCGCTTTTCTTACCTCTATTATAAAGCGTTATAGACTGCAAAACTCAGGTTTACTTTACATATGTCTCTACTTTCAAGTGAGATTTTTCCTAACCCCTTCAGCCGTCTAGACTAGGACCTCAGGTTGTAGTCTTGGCTACCCTAAGTGATTTTCCGGCCATGTAGCTACCGAAGCGGCGCTATTTAATTGCCTTGAAAGTGCCGGGAAAATAATTAAGGCTATTTAGATTGCCGCTAAATTACCCTGTTTTTTAATACAAATAGCCGTCCATTTCTGAATGGCTGGAAATAGAAAAGGAACGTCTTTTCGTGGCGTTCCATGTCTATACGTTTTATGCAATTTTGTCACAATACGGATGTGCTGTACCATCTCTTTGCATTTCACGATTATCTACGTATCAAGGCTAATCGCATGTAGTAAATTGAGTGTTTCAATCCTTTGGCGATGCTGGCAAATACAGTGTTTTAGGGGATAGCCAAGAATTTACATAGTTTTTATTTTAAAGTTTGCAGGTAATTATCTAGCCTGTTGAGACCCTCTTTTATGTTCTCCAAAGAATTGGCGTAGGATATGCGTAAATAACCCTGGGCGTTGGAGCCAAAATCAATGCCCGGAGTTAAGGCGACTTTGGCGTTTTTGAGAATATCCAGGGCAAAATTATAGGAATCAGCGGTGTATTCCTTAACATTGGCTAGCATATAAAAGGCGCCTTGGGGAGTGCAGAGCGGGGCTATGCCCATTTCCTGAAGGCGTTGGGCTAAATAGAGGCGGCGCTCATTGTAGATTTTTTTCATGTTTTCCAGCTCTGCGGCGCAATCGCCGGTGAGGGCGGCAATGGCCCCTTCCTGGGGAAAGGAACCGGCGCATAGATAAAAATTCTGTTGTAGTTTTTGAAAAGTGCGGCTCATTTCCTGGGGTACGATAGCGTAGCCCATACGGAAGCCGGTCATGGCGAAAAGCTTGGAAAAGCCGTTTAATACCACGGCGTTATCAGTATACTCTAAAATGGAATGGCATTCTCCCTCATATACCAGACCGTGGTATATTTCATCGGCAATAATTGTGTGGTCCAGGGAAGCAATGTCCTGTAATTCCTGGGCGCTATAAACAGCGCCGGTAGGATTAGCCGGTGAATTTATGATAATGGCCTTAGTTTTCGGGGTAATAGCGGCTTTTAAGGCTGCGATATTATATTTAAAGCCGTCCTGCTCCTCTACGTTAATATCCTTGACAATACCCCGGAAAATTTTGATAAAATTGGGGTAGCAAGCATAATAGGGGTTGGGAATTATTACTTCATCGCCGTCGTTTAACAGGGCCGCTAAGGTCATAACCATAGCCGGTGAGGTTCCTGAGGTCACAATTATACGGTTTTTTTCTATAGCCACACCGTAATTCCTTTTATAATAGGCGGCAATGGCTTCTCGCAGACTGATTTTACCCAAGCTATGGGTATAGTGGGTATCATCATTATTTAAGGCTGCTATGGTAGCCTCCTTTACTATGCTGGGGGCGTTGAAATCCGGCTCGCCAATTTCCAAATGGATAATATTTTCCCCCGCCGCTTCCATTTCCTTGGCCTTGTCCTGGATATCCATGACAATAAAGGAGGTTACTTGTTGAGCGTAATCACTAATCATCATCTATTATCTCCACTTATATTTCAGTTTTAATCTCTATTGTCTATTCTATAGCATCTGTCTCTTATAC
>DXZC01000190.1 GCA_019415505.1 Peptococcaceae bacterium
GTTATAGGTGACGATGAGACAGACTGGTTCATCACCGGCCAATATCTGGCGGTGCAGAGCTAGGGCGCTGTCCTTGCCGCAACTGTAGAGCATTGCAAATTTCATAGTATTATCCCCCTGTAGAGTTTTTTACAGCGCCTTATCTGTTTTCAAGGCTCCGTTTTTATTTTCTATTTTATAGTATAACAAAAATGGTAATTAAGGACAATAATCTGATTAAACAAATTCTGCCCCCGGAGTTAGCCCAATTATTACTGAATATACCAGCAGTTACTAACTGAGTTAACGTTAACTGCGATTAATCGCCTTCAGTATATAAATTCTGGTAAATCCATTGCTTTTTTGACTTAAATTCTTTATAATAACATCATCACACCTTAGATTTCCCTCCTATTTTACTGGGGAAAATAGGGTTATGACAAAACCTTTAAGCTATAATATAACCTGCTAGCCCAGGAGTATGGCATTAAACCTATTGATAATGCTTAGAGTATAGACCGTTGGTTTTACTGTTTCAAGGAGGAGCTATGTCTGAAGAAGTGAAAGAAGCCTGTGGCGTTATAGGATTTTACAACAACGACCATTGGAATTTACCCAAGGATTTGTACTACGGTATTTTTGCTTTACAGCACCGGGGCCAGGAAAGTTGCGGTATGGCTGTTTGTAAAAATGGCGTGGTAAGCCACCATAAAGATATGGGTCTAGCTAATGAAGTTTTTTCCCATGACATTATTGAAAAGCTTCAGGGCGATATTGGCATTGCCCATTGCCGTTATTCCACCACTGGGGACAGTGAAAAATCAAACGCTCAGCCTTTAGTTATGAGTTTTGTTAAGGGTACTTTATCCCTGGCCCACAACGGCAACTTAGTGGACGCCGCCAAATTGCGGCAAAAACTCATGGCGGAACAAGGCGCAATTTTCCATACTTCCTTAGACTCGGAAATATTCGCTTACCTTATAGCCCGTGAGGAGGTAGGGGATCATCTCCTGGAAAGCGCTGTGCGCAGAGCTTCCCAAATGGTGGCCGGTTCCTATGCCCTGCTGGTTATGAGTCCGGAAAAGCTGGTTGGTATCCGGGATCCCCTGGGTATAAAGCCCCTTTGCTTGGGCATGAAGGGTAAATCCTATATTTTAGCCTCGGAAAGCTGCGCCATTGACGCTATTGGCGGCGTATTTATTCGCGATATCGCGCCGGGGGAATTAATTGTCATTGATAAGGACGGCGTACACTCCCACCCCTATGCCGGTGAATTGGCTACGCCGCGGCCCTGTATTTTTGAATATATCTACTTTGCCCGGCCTGACAGTATTTTAGACGGGCAGAGCATCTATCTTTCCCGCCATATTGCCGGCAAGGTTTTAGCCCAACGCTACCCAGTTGAGGCAGACGTGGTTATCGCCGTGCCGGACAGCGGTATTGACGCCGCCATTGGCTACAGCGAGGAGTCCGGCATACCCTATGGCGTGGGGCTGATAAAAAACCGCTATATTGGCAGAACCTTTATCCAACCTGTGCAAGTACAGCGGGAAGAGGCAGTACGCATTAAACTCAACGCTTTAAAGCATACTGTTGACGGTAAAAGAGTAGTTCTTGTTGACGACAGCATGGTGCGTGGCACTACCAGCGCCAGTATTATTAAAATGTTAAAAAAAGCAGGGGCTAAAGAGGTACATATGCGCATAAGCGCGCCGCCTTTTGTTTGGCCTTGCTTCTACGGCATAGACCTGCCGGAAAAGAAACAACTGACAGCCTGTAATCACACCATTGAAGAAATCAGGCAAATGTTAGACGCCGATTCCCTGGGCTTTTTCAAGGTGGAGGATTTAACTAAAATAGTGCCCGATTGCCATTTGCAGGGCTATTGCGACGCCTGTTTTTCCGGTGATTACCCCGTACCAGTTACTATAGAGGAAGATGATTGACATATGCAGGAAACGCTTTATGAATTATTGGCGGCCAGAAAAGATATAGCTGCTCTGGAAATTTTAAAGGAGCAGCCGGAGCTTTGCGACAATACCGTGGTTCGCTTGGCCTTGGACAACCGCTGCTTTAAAACTATAGCTTATTTACGTGAGCTAGATTTAATAACCTTGGCCGGCCGGGAAGAACGGGAGGCTGTGAGGTTACAGCTTTTAAACGATAATTTAGCGGCCCTAGAAAATATCACCAAGGATATTGAACAGTATTTAGCAACTATCAGGAGGGACTAAATGGAAGCGGGGAAAAATAGCTTTGAAGTTACACTGGATGTAAATAGCAACGACCGCATGAAAGCCATGTTTTATAATATATTTTTCCGGCGCAAATGGGTGATGCTCTATGTGGGCATATTTATAATATTTTCCGTGGCAGCCCTGATAATCCGGGCTTTTAACCTTTACAACATACCCCTACCCATTGTCTTATGCGCCGGCGGGCTATTGCTCTTAATGGCCTTATTCATTGCCAGCGTTATTTTGACCAGCCGGGGAGCGACTACTAAGCGGTGGATACGCTTTGGCGATTTTGGAATTACCACCTCAGCCGGGAGAGACAACAAGCATTTTTCCTTTAAATGGCAGGACATGTTTTTTACCGGCTCTACCAGAGGCTATTTTTATATTTATTTAGACGCCAGCCAATTTATTATCGTACCGAAAAGGTGTTTAGCCCCAGAGGAAATAGAGGCTTTAAATACCTATATATAAATAAGGGAGGGGGAATGCCACCATGAAAAAATACGCTTACATGATTTGGGGTAAGCCTTATAACTATCAGCCGGAAAAGGATTGCCACTCGTTTTCTACCCCATATCAAACCACCTCAATCGTGACGGTAAACAGCTTTGACGAGGCCGTGGAAAAAGCAAACGCTTTGATAGATGACGGCTATGGCACTCTGGAATTATGCGGCGCTTTTGGTAAAGAAAATGCTGATAAGCTAATTGAAGCCACCGGGGGGCGGGCTGCTATCGGCTATGTCCACTACGAACCGGAGCAGAAAAAAAAGGTGGAAGCCTACTTTGCCGATTTTGGCATAGCGCCTCAAGATGAATAAACTATTAAACCGTTGAGCTAAAGCTCAACGGTTTTTTCATAATATAAGACCTATTTAATTATACCTATTTAATAGGTAACTATGCGCTTTATATCAGCGCCGAGGGAATTAAAAATATTTTCAA
>DXZC01000191.1:0-724 GCA_019415505.1 Peptococcaceae bacterium
ACCGCCAATCGGATAGGAAATAACGCTGGCGACGTTAACGGCGGTAGCAAGCATCCCCATTTGGGTATTGGTCAACTGTAAGGTCGCCATCATCTGGTCGTAAAAGGTATAGCGCAAATATGGTAATTGATAGGCAATGGCTACAGCTGCGCTTAAAATGATGAAAATCATCAGGTGTCTAAAACCCCATTTTTCATTTGCATTCATAAGTTTTTCCTTTCCATTTCATAAACATTTTTCATATCTTTGAACAGGTTAAAAATCATTAACGCCACTATTATAATAAAGGGAAAGGCCATAACTATGGCTACCTGCTTTAAAGAGTCCAGGCCGCCTATGGCCATAAAGGCTATGGCGTTGGCTACAATGAATACCCCCCAAAAGGCTCTAATACCCCAAGTCGGTGCGGTTTTACCGCCAATACTAAAGGTGCTAGCCACAAAGGTAGCGGAGTTTACCGAAGTAACAATCAGGGTTACAATAAGTAGCATAGATAAGGGGATAGTTAGCGCTGAAATAGGCAGTTGTTCCAGGAAAACAAAGAGGGAATTATCCGTATTAGCCATAATAGCTGCGCCAATACCGTTTTGCTCAAACATTTCCATATGTATAGCTTCGCCGCCAAAAAAGTTAAACCATACGCAGCAGAGTGTGCCAGGTACAAAGGTGCAGGCCAGAACAAATTCCCGCACTGTCCTACCCTTGGATATATTCTGTCTCTTAT
>DXZC01000191.1:734-3086 GCA_019415505.1 Peptococcaceae bacterium
GAATATATTACCAAAAAAACCGCCGCAAAAGGGACCAAAGGCTGCCCACCAAGCCCAATACATGATAGTCCAGCCGCCTATCCAATTAAAGCCAGTATTGCTTGCCGCTATGCCATAACTATCCATATAGGTGATTAGCCAAGGCAAGTTAGCTGCCATGTTGCCATAGTTTTCAAAGAAAGATGATATTAGGAAGGTGGTAGAGCCAAATATTAAAGTGAATAGCAGGAAAAATATGACAATATACATATTACCGTCACTTATATATTTAATACCTTTTTCCACGCCGCTAATACAGGATAGGGTAGCTATAAAGCCGATTATAATAGTAACTAAGGAGACAAAGGCAAAGGAATTGTTAAAACCAAATTGTAAATTAAGGCCGCTGCTTAGCTGTGTGGCGGCAAAACCCAAGGACATGGAAACGCCGCTAATAACAGCGATGAGAGAAAAGGCGTCAATGATTTTTCCTACCTTACCTCTGGTGTTGTTTTCGCCCAGCATGGGGGCAAAGGTAGAGCTTATCAGGGAAGGCAAGCCTTTTTTATGAGTAAAATAGGCAATACAGAGGCCTATCATACCGTACATGGACCAGGGTATAAAGCTCCAGTGGAAAAATGTAGTACGCATAGCGTCCGCGGCGGCTTGAGCCGTACCATCTGGGGCAAAGGGCGCTGTCATAAAATGGCTCATGGGTTCCGTAACGCCATAAAAGACTAGACCAACGCCTAACCCTGCGCCGAACAACATTCCCATCCAGCTAAAAAAGGAGTATTCCGGCTTGGAGTCTACACTACCTAAACGCATCTTGCCATATTTGCTCAAACCTATAACAACGAAGGCAAGCAGGATGAATATGGAAATTACAATAAATACCCAGCCTACAGTATTGAGAGTAAAGTCCATTAAGGAATTGATTACCGAAGCCGCAACGGTTGGCGCCAGGAGAACAGAAATAAAGATTATTAAATATATAACTATTGCTGTAAATGAGACAGTTTTATCAATATTTTTTAGTAACTTCATAATGTTCTCCTTCCAATCGTTACATTGTTGCCAGGTAAGGGGAGAGGGGAAACCCTCTCCCTGTTTACTTAGTGTTCCTCGACGTATTTTTTCAATTCAGCGTCAATTTCTGCGGGGAGGGCGGGTTCAACATATTCCGCCAACATTTCTTTCCATTTGGCGTTAGCTTTTTGTTCCAAGGAAATAGAGCCGTTAGCCTTCCACTGTTCAGCATTTTGTCTGTCAGTGATAAAGGGGCGGTAGAAAGTCTTTCTAAAATGTGTGAAGGTGTGGTCGTTAGTGAGGAATTCGCCTTGGGGTCCTACTTCAGCAATGGCGTCGTAAGCTAAGGTATCATCATTTACTTCTACACCACGGCCAATATGTTTAAAGTAACCCAGAATTTCGTGGTCAATCATTAATTTTTCAAAGGACATGCAGTTGTAGGTTTCAATAATGCCGGCGGAATGCAGAATAAAGTTACCGCCCGCCAGCTGTGCCATCATACCGGTGATAGCTGATTCAAAGGCAGCCTGGGAGTCCATCATCTTAGAGTCGGAGAGGGTACCGCTGATACGGCAAGGAATATTGTAGAATTTTGCTAACTGGCCGTTAATCAGTGAGAAAATGGCGTCTTCAGGAGAGCCAATGGACAAGGAGCCGCTGCTCATTTCGGCATTGGAGCCGGAAGCCGAATATACTATGGGGCAACCAGGGTTTACGCACTGGGCTAAGACAATACCAGCCAGAACTTCAGCATTTTGCAGAGCTACAGTGCCAGCAAAGGTTGCCGGGGTGGTGGCGCCGGAAATGGAGAGGGAATTAACTAATTGGGCCTGATTGAATTCAGCGTAGGCCATAATTGCGCCGGCCATTTTATCGTCATAGCTCAAGGGAGTAAGGGTACAGGGAATAGAGGCAATAATAGTCTTTTCCTTGAGTACGTCTAATCCGCCGTGGGCAATAGCGGCCATTTCTATAGACTGTTTAGCGGCGTCGTAACCGAGAACACTGCCCATTAAAGGCTTGTCGCTGTATTTTAAGTTATTGTAGGTCATTACGTTGTGGCGAATGTTGGCGTCAACGTCATTAGGTTCGCAGGAAATATGGCTTTGAATATCAATGTTAGGTAAGTCATTGACGAGCTTTACTACTTTTATGAAATCGTCTAAGGTACCGTAGCGGCGGCCATTATCCAAATCCTGTACATAGGGGGAACCGTAGGGTCCGGCATAGCAAGTATCTTCAGTGTTAATTTCTACAGTCTTTTCCGGGTTTCTGCCATGGAGAGTGAAGGCGGCGGGAACGGTTTTTAATTTATCTTCTACCATAGATTGGGAGAAATAT
>DXZC01000192.1 GCA_019415505.1 Peptococcaceae bacterium
TGTGTATAAGAGACAGCCCAGGAACTTACGCATATATCTAATACCCTGCCATTGACCGTATAGTTCACAGCTTTCCTCCAGATGACGAATGGCCAAAGCCGCCCTTTCGGCCGGTGTGGGGCTAGGAGGTACAGCTTGACCCTGTAACAGCGCCACAGCATCCCGTACCAACCAAGGGTTACCTAAGATTCCCCGTGCCAGCATAACGCCATCGCAACCTGTAAATTCCAGCATTGATACAGCATCCTGAGGGGTAAAGATATCCCCATTGCCAATAACAGGAATTTTAACATTTTCCTTTATCTCTTTAATGGCATTCCAGTCAGCTTTCCCACTGTAGTAGGCTGTTCTGTCCCGGCCATGTACGGTAATAGCCTGGGCACCCGCCTCGGGTAAGAGTTTCGCCAAGGCCAAGCCCGCCCCTTCCCCGGCAAAACCCTTGCGCAACTTTACAGTTACGGGCACGTCAACTGCTTGAGCCACGGCCTCGGTTATTCTTAAAGCCAAAGGAATGTCCCGTAAAAGGGCGGAACCCTCCCGATTATTAACCACTTTAGGTACAGGGCAACCCATATTTAAATCAATTACCGGCGCGCCATTGGCTGCCGCCATTTTAGCAGCTGTGGCCATTTCCTGCGGGTCAGCACCAAAAATTTGAATACCGCAATTATCCTCGCCGGTGATATCCATTATGGCGTGGGTCTTTTTATTCTGATAAATCAGGGCTTTGGCGCAAACCATCTCCGTAAAAGTGAGGCCAGCTCCCATTTCCGCCAGTATACCCCGGAATACTTTGTCAGTTATACCGGCTAAAGGAGCAGTCACCACTGGATTTTTTACAGGCCAAGAGCCAATTTGCAAAGTCTTAGATATTTTCATCATAAATAATTTTTAAGCCATAGAGGGTAAGGAGCGGCTCTACCTTTTGAATATATTTGCTTTCCCGCTCCACTAAGCGCCCATAACCGCCGGTGGCCACAACAGTGATGTCAGCCACACCGATTTCCTCAATCATTTTTTCCAATATGCCGTCCACCTGTCCGGCGAAACCATAATAAAACCCCGACTGCATACTGTTAACCGTATTGGAGCCCACAACTTTAGGCGGTTGTATATACTCCACCTTAGAAAGCTTAGCTGCTTTATTAAACAAAGCGTCTATACATATACCTATGCCCGGAGCGATTACGCCGCCCTCATACTCACCTTTAGCGTTGATATAATCAAAAGTAGTGCCGGTGCCAAAATCAACTACAATGACGGGTCCACCGTAAAGCTTATAGGCGGCCATACCGTCGGCTATACGGTCGGCCCCCACTTCAGTGGGGTTGTCCATAAGAACAGGCATACTGGTTTTTATACGTCCATTAACTACCAGGGTTTTGCATTTAAAGTATTTTTTGGACATATCAAAAAGGGATTCAGTCAAGGTGGGCACAACGGAGCCGATAACAATACCGTCTATATCCTTATGAGTATAATGCACCCGTTCCAACAAATCTAAAATAGTGGGGCCAACTTCGTCAGCGGTTTTTTGCGCCCGGGTGGAAATGCGCCAATTATATATAACCTCCTCGCCGCGAAACAGTCCAATAACAACATGGGTGTTGCCTACATCTATTGCTAATAACATATATAAATCCTTTCCAGCAAAGCCTCATCTAACTTAATAATGGTAAAAACTCTCACAACCCAAGCTTTTAATAACTTGGGCCAAATATCATCTTTTGGACATACCTGTATAAATGCACATTCCAAAACTAACAGGCTTAACCTACTATAGTGATTTCCCCGGAAATAATATGCACTACCTTTTTATCCTCTGTGAGGATACGTAAAAAGCCTTCCTCGCTCAAGCCCAGGACAGTACCGTTAATAATGCCGTTCGTTGTTGATACCTGGACAGAGCGGTTTAATAGGGCGGAGCGCTCCTCCCACTCCTCGCGCAGGGCTTGTCCCTCACCGTGAAAATAACTGTCGTAAGCATCCTCTAAGCCTTTGAGCAAATAGCACAGAAGTTCCTCTCTGCTAACATCTTGCGCCAGGACTTCTTCCATGCCTATGGCTATAGCAGCTGTCTCCGGTTCTAAAGCTATAGTTCGGATATTGACTCCTATACCAATGACCACATAGTGGAGTTTTTCCCCCTCGGCTTTCATTTCCGCGAGAATACCGCATAATTTGCGGTCATCAACCAAAAGGTCATTGGGCCATTTGATGGTCACCCCTAAACCGGGATAACGCTCTAAGCCCCGACAAAGCCCCACAGCGGTTACCAGGGTTAAGGACATTGCCTCACGTGGCGTAAAGGCTGGTCGCAAAATCAGGGAAAACCACAGACCATCGCCGGGAGGAGAACTCCAAGGCCTGCCCTTACGACCCCTTCCCTGGGTTTGACTATCGGCAACAATGACGGTTCCCATTGGGGCTTTGGCTTCAGCAGCCTCATAAGCCCGGTCATTGGTGGAGGTTACATTATCAAAATAAAGGCAATTCTGGCCCAACCAGCTTGTTGTCAGCTTATCTTTAATATTTTCCACGAGGACACCTCACATTTTAGTTTTAAATACCAATAAAACGCCTATGGCGATAAATGCCACACCCAAAATTCGAGTGGGAGAAGCAGGGACCACTGACGAGTGAAACAGGCCGTAATGGTCAATAATCAAACCCATAGCCACCTGGCCTAAGAGTATGCCGGTTAACGTTACGCCCACGCCTAATCTAGGTGTGGCAATGATTACGGCCAAAACGGCAATAACGCCGAGAAAACCACCGATTAACTGCCACTTGGGCGCGTGTACCACTTCGCCTAAATTTCCCTTACCAAAGACAAAGACTAAGATAGCCAATAGTAAAAAACCACCTAAGAAAGAAATAAAGCCTGCTTCCAGAGTGCCAATTCTTTTCCCCAAGCCAGAATTGACCGGGGATTGAATAGCCGCGGCAGTACCCCCCATGATAGTTAAAAGTAAGCAAAGTATTTTTTCCATCTTATTTTCTCCATTATTTCCCTTGACAATACAACTTAAAACAGTATTATAAC
>DXZC01000193.1 GCA_019415505.1 Peptococcaceae bacterium
GAATATATTGTGAAAACATAAAATAACCTTTCTGGCAAATTGGGCCAACCGCTGTAGCGCAAAAAAGGACGAGAAAAACATCTCGTCCTTTATCATCCAATAAATGAATTAATCAAGCTGCCAGCAATAAATCCGCCTTTTTACGGCAGAACATAGCTACCACCATATCGGCTATATAATAACAAGCCTGGAGTATGTAGCGCAAATCCTTTTCCACGCTGCCCTTGCCGTATTTATATTCATTATGCCAAACTTTTATCTGCCCCAAGGGGTTAACCTCCGAACCAGATTGAAAGCGAAAATCCTTCACAGCCTTAGTTAATTTAAAATGCAAGCGCATTTCGTAAAGCATATGTAAACGCATATTGCGCTGTAAATACTCTTTATTGTGGGCGTTAGTGAAATAATCCGCAATAAAATGCAGCAGCTGCCCAACTTTATAGCTAAAGGCCCGCATATCCGCGGCGGCAATGGAGTTGATTTCCCCCAGTATAGACGAGGCGTTGGTCAAGCAATTTTCCGAATAATGGGAGCCGTCTTCCTTATCACGTAAATCCGGCATCACACTACCCCGATATATGGCGTTGGCCACAAAATGAAAGCCGTATTTTTCGGAAATGTAATCGCTGACATGACTTGCCAATACAGTATGGCTGGGAATTAACATAAAAAGTCTCTTTTCTTTTTTTAATTCTAACACATTTTAGCACAAAGCTCCTGGTAATGGGTGCATTTGCAGTGTTTCTTAAATGAAGTTATTGTGTCCGCAAAGTGTACGGCAATACCGTTACCCCCGGTTGATTATATATATTAAATAACCCACATAGAGTAAAAATAAAAGCACACCCTGCCAACGCTGAATTTTTCTGTCCCGCCAAACAAAGAAGAGGAGCAAAACAGTAATAGCAATTAGAAATACGGTATCAATAAGGACAAAACCCTCTACAGACATGGGTTTTATAGTAGCGGCCACACCTAAAACCAGAGCCAGGTTAAAAATATTGGAACCAATAATATTACCCATGGCAATATCGCTTTCACCTTTTTTTGCCGCTACCAAGGTAGTAACCAGCTCCGGCAAGGAAGTGCCTAAGGCCACCACAGTAAGGCCCACCAGGGACTGGCTTAAACCAAAGTTCAGGGCAATGGCTGTAGCGGAACGCACCACAAATTCGCCGCCCAGTATAACCCCGGCTAAACCCAGGATAATAAGAACTATACAGCGCCAAACCGGCGGCAAAGCGGCCTTGTCAACGGCTGGGCTGGTTTTCCGGGCCTGCCGGGCGTCTTTAAACATAAAAGCCAGAAAAATAGCAAAGAGTAACAAAAGGAGTATGCCGTCTAAACGGCCTAGGTCGCCGGCCCAAGCGCAGATTAGGAATAAAACCGTCGCCAAGAGGGATAGGGGTATATCGCGCTTAATTAGCAAATTATCTACCCGCATGGGCATAATAATGGCAGCCAGAGCGCCAACGCAAAGTATATTAAATAAATTAGAGCCTATTATATTCCCCACGGAAATGCCGCTTTTTCCCTGGAGAGCGCCGACAATGCTCACGGACATCTCCGGGGCGCTGGTGCCCATGGCGACTATGGTAAGACCAATAATTACCGCCGGGACTCTGAGCCAAGCCGCCATACCTGAAGCGCCGGAAACAAACCAATCAGCGCCTTTAATCAGGAGTATAAAACCTATTACCAGAATAATGTATTCCATTCTCTCAAGATTCCTCCAAAGCTGAGCTGCAAACCACTTTTATATTCTACCACAAAACACTGTTTTTTAAAGGGAAAAAGAAAAGTTTTCTCTTGTCATTTTTCGACTTTCACGGTAAAATATTATAAGATATACGGTAAAATACTATAATATATTATGAAGTGTAATAGCTGAAAACGCCCTCACTATTGAAAAAATTAGCATTACCATGGCAGTTAGCCAACATTTTATCTCTGTTTACAGCTTACGCCAGTCAAAAGGAGTATATAACGTGAAAAATGAAACCGTTGTTTTATTAGATTTTGGCGCCCAGTATAATCAGCTTATAGCTAGGCGCGTAAGGGAATGCGGCGTATATTGCGAACTGCTGCCCTATGATACCCCAATGGCAGAAATAAAAGCCAAAGAGCCCAAGGGCATTATTCTTACCGGCGGACCCTACAATGCCTATGAGCCAGGCTCCCCTCTACCCCATAAGGAAATATTTAATCTTGGGGTTCCCGTTTTAGGTATTTGTTACGGTTTACAAAGCATGGCCCAGGTTTTAGGCGGCGCCATAGACCGCACGGATAAGCGGGAATATGGCGACCAAATTATCACGCTGTCCCCCTGCCCCATTTTTGAGACAGTGTCGGGAGATAACCATTGCTGGATGAGCCATACCAACCAGGTAGGCACTTTACCAGAGGGTTTTATCTCCGTGGCCCAGACCCCGAACTGCGCCAACGCCGCTATTATGGATCAGGCCAGAAATTTTTACGGCGTACAGTTTCACCCCGAGGTGGAGCATACGCCCTTTGGCCAAAAGATGTTGCAGCATTTTCTCTTCGATGTATGCAATTTAAGCGGCGATTGGCAGATGTCCTCCTATGCCCAACGCAGCATTGCCGCCCTAAAGGAAAAAATGGCGGGCCAAAAGGTGCTTTGCGCTCTGTCGGGGGGTGTAGATTCTTCTGTGGCAGCCGTTTTAGCGCACAAAGCCATTGGACAGGACCTGACCTGTATTTTTGTAGACCACGGTTTGTTGCGCAAGGACGAGGGCGATCAGGTAGAAAGCATTTTTAAACAGCAGTTTAAGATAAATCTTATTCGGGTAAATTGTCAACAGCGGTTTTTAGAAAAACTCCAAGGAGTATCAGACCCTGAAACCAAGCGCAAGATAATTGGCGCGGAATTTATTAAAGTATTTGAAGAAGAAGCGAAAAAGATTGGCAAATGCGACATACTAATTCAGGGAACTATTTACTCCGATGAAATTAAAAG
>DXZC01000194.1 GCA_019415505.1 Peptococcaceae bacterium
GGCCTTAATTCTTCGCAGTGTGATGAGCGCTTATAAAAATATTATATGAAAAGAGGCGTAACCATTGGCAAAATATAAATTAAAGAGATATTACGAACCCAAAGAAGTGGAACAGACCAGGGAGGAATATATATCTGAGCGCCAATGGTGGGCCATTGAAAAGGTAGCGGCCTATTTGGAGCATTCCCGCCTTAACGATTATGTGGCTTTAATTGAGCGGCCAGGCCGTTGGATGCGGGTCAACCTTCTCGCCGGCATTACCAGGGGCGTGGGCATTGCCATAGGCTTCACCCTTTTGGGCGCTGTAGCTATTATAATTTTACAACAATTAGTTACCCTCAACCTGCCTGGGATTAGTGATTTTATTGCCCAAATCTTAGATATGGTTGAGCAGAGCAGAAGTTTACGACCTTGAGGAATAACATGGGTTATATTGTGATAATTTTAGCCATATTGGGGTTAGATCAACTGACAAAATGGCTGGTAGCTACTAACCTAGCGGTAGGCCAGTCCATTCCCATTATTGGTATCTTTAAAATAACTTATATACAAAATACCGGCGCCGCCTTTAGTATTCTTACTGGCGGCACGGTTATACTGATAATACTTACCCTGATATTTTTAGTGGCAGCCATATATTACTGGCGTAAACCATTTATGGAGCCCTACCGGCTGGTAGCGTCCATTATCATTGGCGGTACCCTGGGAAATTTTGTGGACAGGCTTTGCCGCGGCTATGTGGTGGATTTTTTTAATTTTACTTATTTCCCCGTGTTTAATATTGCGGATATTGCCCTTTGCTGCGGCGTGGGCCTATTAATATTACAAATTCTTTTGAGTAAGGACGGCAAGGAAGATGGCGGAACAGAAAAAACTAAAAATAGAACAGAATGATTGCGGCCGCCTGGACCGTTACCTTACCGCGGTTTTTCCCCAGCTTTCCCGGAGTAGAATCGCGTCTCTCATCAAAGAGTCCTTAGTTACAGTAAATGGCCAAAAGGTTAAGCCTGGCTATGGCTTATGCCTCGGCGATGAAATTAAGGTGGAAATACCGCCGGAAAAGCCCTTAGAAGTGGTAGCTAACGCCATACCCCTAGATATTGTCTATGAGGATGGGGACGTGGTAGTAGTTAATAAGCCCAAGGGCATGGTGGTCCATCCCGCCCCAGGTAATGAGGATAATACCTTAGTCAACGCCCTTTTAGCCCACTGTCACGATTTATCGGGCATTAATGGGGTTTTACGTCCCGGCATTGTTCACCGTATTGATAAGGATACCTCCGGCTTGCTGTTAGTGGCCAAAAATGATCAAGCCCATGTTTCCCTGGCAGCCCAACTCAAAGAACATACCATTCACCGGGTTTATTACGGCATTGTCGTAGGGGAGGTGCCGGAACCTAAGGGCATTGTGGATTGCCCCATTGGCCGCCACCCTGTGGATCGGAAAAAAAGGGCGGTTACGGAAAAAAATTCCAAGGGCGCTGTTACCCATTATAGCGTGGTTGAGCGTTTTCCGGGCTATACCTTAATTGAGGCTAAACTGGAAACCGGCCGTACCCACCAAATCAGGGTGCATATGCAGTATTTGGGTTTTCCCCTTTTAGGGGACCCCCTTTACGGCAAGGGTGAGAAAAATCCCTTCCATGTCAGGGGGCAGGTTTTACACGCCGGCGAATTGGGCTTTGTTCACCCCTCTACTAACCAATATTTACAATTTGCGGCCCCCTTTCCCGCGGAAATGGCCAATATCATAGAGGAACTGAGAAAAAATAGTTGAATTATAAATCAAGATGTGGTATGATTGAGCAAACACATGAAGTTTCCTTTAAAAGTGTCCCGTGAGGCACGAAGGCGGTATGTGGCTTATTTTCCTGAACATCTTTAAGCGTAACCATGCCTTGTTCCTTGCGGAATGAGGCTTTTTTTATGGGAGCGGAAAGGAATAAGCATGGTCAGAGAAAAAAGAGTAAAAGCCGAAGTAATGTCCGCTATGGATATTAAAAGGGCGCTTACCCGTATTGCCCATGAAATTTTGGAAAAAAACGAGGGCAGTGAAAATTTAGTTTTACTGGGTATTCGCACCAGAGGCGTTTTTTTAGCTGAACGTCTCCGGGCCATTATTAGGGATTGTGAAAACCATGACGTGGAAATGGGTATTTTGGATATTACCCTCTATCGCGATGATATCGCCGCCATGGGAGTTAACCCTATTGTCCGGGAAAGCCAGGTGCCCTTCGATTTAACAGGGAAAAAAGTTGTTTTAATAGATGATGTATTGTATACGGGTCGCACGATCAGAGCCGCTTTAGACGCGGTATTTGACTTAGGGCGGCCCTCTTTTATTCGCTTAGGGGTGCTTTTGGACAGGGGGCATCGGGAGTTGCCCATTCGCGCCGATTATGTAGGGAAGAATATTCCCACTTCCCATAATGAAACAGTTGAAGTCCACCTTACGGAACATGATGGTGAAGACGGTGTGCTTCTCGCGGAATATTTGGACTAGGAGGGGAATTTAAATGGCTTTACCCACCAAAGATTTAATTGATTTGGAGTTTCTCACCGCTGAGGAAATCATGGAAATTCTGGAAACAGCTAAACCCATGAAGGACGTTCTCAAGCGGAAGGTCAAGACTGTTCCCGCTTTAAGGGGCAAAACAGTAGCTACCCTGTTTTATGAAAACAGCACCAGAACAAGATTATCCTTTGAGCTGGCGGCTAAATATTTAAGCGCCGGGACCTGTAATATTTCCGCCTCCGCCTCCAGTGTGGCCAAAGGGGAAAGCTTGCAGGATACGGGCCGGACTTTAGACGCCATGGGCACAGATATCATCATAATTCGCCATAATATGTCCGGCTCGCCCCAGCTCTTAGGCGAGGCTGTGCAGGCTAGGGTTATCAACGCTGGCGACGGCACCCATGCTCACCCCACCCAAGCTTTATTG
>DXZC01000195.1 GCA_019415505.1 Peptococcaceae bacterium
GTGGGCTCGGAGATGTGTATAAGAGACAGATGCAAGAGGGCCAGAAGACGGCTTTAGGCTTTCCTGGCCAGCAAATCAGCTGCCAGACTTTGAAAAGCTTCCGTATCTTGGGAAATCGACTCTATGCTCTCGTTTGCTGCTGTAATCGCCGCTTTAGCCGCTTCCCTAGCTCCGTCCAAACCAAGAAGAGTAATATAAGTTGTTTTCTGGCAAGCCTCGTCAGAATGAAGAGGTTTACCTAATTCGGCAAAAGTTCCGACCTGATCCAAAATATCATCAACTATTTGAAAAGCCAGGCCCAGGTTTTCACCGTAACTGACCCAAGCCTCAACCTCCGCCGCTGTAGCGCCACCCAAAATAGCGCCGCTTTCCAAGCTTAAAATCATTAAATCGCCGGTTTTATGGCGATGTATTTTTTTAAGCTCCGCTAAGCTCAGCTCTTGACCTTCAGCGGCGATATCCAAGCTTTGGCCGTACACCATACCCTGATGACCGCTATGTACCGCCGCTAGTGACGCCGCCTGTAACAGTCTGCCGCTGTCTTCCCCCGGAATACTGGTCATAGCGGAGAAGGCCGAGGTTAACAAGGCGTCGCCAGCCAAAATTGCCATGGCTTCGCCATAGACCTTATGATTCGTAGCCTTGCCTCGGCGGAAATCGTCATTATCCATGGCGGGCAAATCATCGTGAATCAGAGAATAGGTATGAATCATTTCTAAGCCCAGTGCAAAGGGCAAAAGCTGGGGCCAATCCTTGCGGTACAAAGAGGCAACGCCTAAAAAAAGTACCGGGCGCAAACGCTTGCCCCCAGCTAATAGGCTATAAGACATCGCCTCTTCCAGCTTGTTCTGGGGGTTGCCCCACTCTTTTGCTAAATATTCGGTAAAAATCCTTTTCTTTTCTGTAAAAAAATCCATTGTATCCTTTCTGTATAACCAAGGCTTGCGCCAGATTATGCCATGTGATTTACTTAATAATATATTTATGTTTAATTCTGCTATAATACCATAGCAACCAAACAACACCTAAAATTGCCGCCAAGGTCAAACCAAGGCCCGCGACTAAAGGGGACCAGAAATAGACAACTCCCAAAAGCCAAAAGGGCAAGGAAAACAGTAGCCACATTCTTCTATTGGCCATATTATAGCCGGGAATGTCACTAACTGTCGCCGGGTCCACTGTGGTACCTGACCAAAAATTCATAGGTTTTTTCATTTTACCGGCACTAATACCAATTATCACAAAGATTAAGGCGCAGCCCCAAACGCTGAGGAGCCAAATAATTACGTCCAATTTCCGGCGCTCCTTTCCCAACTAAGGCAATCCTTTGTAGACATTGTTAAAACAGGGAGCCCTCTTCATCTTCCAGGGGTGGAGGATCGGGAATTGGCGGCTGGTCAGCTTCAATAGTGGAATCAATAGCCGTATTCTCCCGCGGCGCTGGGTCAGCAATAGCTTTTTGAGAGAGAATTTCAATTTTACCTTGGGCTTCTCCCAATTTTTTTTCACAGCTGCGTAAAAGACCAATGCCAGTTTCAAACTTAGACAGCAGCTCGTCCAGACCTAAATCTCCGGACTCCATCTCTTTTACAGTGGCCTCTAATTGGGCCATAGCGTCTTCAAATGATAGCTCTTTAGTCTTTTTCATATACGGAACCTTCCCTTTCTTCTGTTACCTGGCAGATTAAATGCCCCTGATTCAGTTGCACCGTAACTTTGTCGCCGGGAACAACGGCTTTACTATGGCGCAAGGTTTTGCCTTCCTTTAAACAAATACTATAACCGCGCTCCAAGGTATTAAGAGGGCTTAAAACCGCCAACTTTTCCTTGAGAATCTGGTAATCGCTCTGCTTCTTTTGATAATATTCACTAAAGACCGCCCGCAAACGTTGCTCCAACATATCCATAGCTTGTAATTTATTGTGCAGCAACCGCTCGCTTTGGGTAAATACAGGTCTTTCACTGAGCTTTTTCAATTTTATTCTGCGATTTTCCAAGCCGCCATGGAGGGTTTGCACCAGACTGCTTTTTAACATTACCAGACGGTTTTCTATATCGCTCAGCGCCGGCACGGCCATTTCCGCGGCCTGAGACGGGGTAGCGGCCCGTCGGTCCGCCACTAAATCAGCAATGGTGGTATCAGTCTCATGCCCCACAGCGGAAATAATGGGCAGTTCAGATTCGTAAATAGCTCGGGCCACCCTTTCGGTATTAAAAGTCCAGAGATCCTCAATGGAACCGCCGCCCCGGCCGACTATGAGCAAGTCCACATTTTTATGGCGGTTGAAATAACGAATTCCCGCGATTACTTCACCCTCAGCAGCGTCACCTTGAACGGCGGCAGGGTAAAGGGTTAAGGAAATTGAGGGAAACCGGGCTGTAGCCACATTCTGTATATCATGCCACACAGCCCCAGTAGGGGAAGTGACAACGCCAATACGGGGAGAGTAAAGAGGTATGGGCTTTTTATGGGACAGGGCAAAAAGCCCTTCCTGGTTTAAACGCTGTTTCAGCTGTTCAAAGGCAAGGTAAAGATCGCCGATGCCAGCGGCTTGCATTGAGGTGACAATAATTTGATATTGGCCGTCCCGCTCATAAACGGAGATTGAACCTTTAACTATAACTTTTTGGCCATTTTCCGGCCGAAAAGCCATTTTCGACACAGCGCTGCGAAACATTACAGCCTTGAGAAAGGAGCCTTCGTCCTTGAGGCCAAAATACATATGGCCGGATGAATAAATTTTACAGTTGGATATTTCACCCTCAACCAAGATATTGCGTAAATTCGCGTCACCATCTATTTTCTTTTTTATATAGTAGTTCAGTTGGCTAACAGTAATTGGCTTTGCTTCAGGCATAACAGTTCCTCACAGTTCTAAAAGCGCTTTTCTCTAACTTCCCCTTTATTATAC
>DXZC01000196.1 GCA_019415505.1 Peptococcaceae bacterium
GTTACAGACGGTAACACCACCATGATTGCTATGCGGGATTTTTTTGAAGCCATCGGCTACGAGGTGGCATTTTACAACAATACTTCACTGGTAGCAGCCTACAACCAGCAGAATGACTTAGAATTTTGGTTAGGTAAGACAAAAGCATATGCCAATGGCCAAGAAAAAACTCTCAGTACAGCGCCATATACTGTAAATGGCAGCACGATGGCGCCCTTAAAGGATATTGGCACAGCCCTGGGTATCAGCATAATTCAAGATAATCAGGGACAAGATACAGCCAACATTAAAATTACCCTGACTCCGGCCTCAACCAATAGAAACGGTCTAAGTTTTTACGGCTCAGCCAATAGCGCCGGGGTACAGGGGGAAATAAGCCTGGGCAACAAAACCGGCTTTTGGGGTACAGTGGAAAACGGTAACATGGTCTATGGCAGCTACACCACCAACGACGGCTACCGCTATTTTGGCAACTGGAGCAACGCCCAATTTAGCGGCCCAGGACGGGCCATTAATCCCCTGGGCGAGCTTTCCGTCGGTACCTTTGCCAACGGTTATATGAGCCAAGGCGTCACCTACTTTGCCGATGGCAGTTCCTTCCAAGGGCAATGGTACTATAATGCTAACACTACTGCTATTTATCCGGGCAAGGGCGTTTTAACCGCCCAGGGCCGCAGCTATGGCACAGAGTCCACCGACTGGAGCGGCGGGGCATTAACTGCCTCTAAGTGGTAAAGAAATAAATTACTAAAAAATAAGTCCAGAGTTATAAACTCTGGACTTATTTGCGTTCTCTATACTAAGTTAAGGCTTTTACACAGGTATTAACCCAAGTAAATAATTTTATGCTTTTGTGAATGTTATTCTTCTGGGGGGGAAGCTTCACTTGTTGCTTCCATTTTTAGCTTTTTCTTACGCTGAGTCAAAATTCCACCCATACGCCCTGTTTCAATGGCTGTAAGACCAGCCCAGCCCAGCTTTTGCACTTTAGGCAAAAGACCTAATTCCTCGGCGATTTCCAATTTCATAGCCTCAACATCATCGGGAGTTTTTTTCATTTTACTTTTGCGGGATTTACCTATTTTATCCGTCATATCCATACCTCCAAATAAAAATAATAGAAGCTGTAAGCTAAGACTTAAAGCTTCTATTATTATTTGGCAAATTATTATAAATATACGGGTTAGGCCTAAAAATTTAAAAAGTAAAACGCAACAACATGCAAAAGGCGTAAAGAAAACCAAATTTAACATAAAAATGGAGAAACTTTTCCGAGCTTACTATCTCTTTTTTTAACAATGGCACCAATAATAAAAGCAATAGACACCAAAACCCGCTCACGCCATATAACACATTGAGAACCACAAAACCATAGGCCAAGAATACCAGGGCCAAATATAACTTTTCACCGCGCTCCGAACCCAATAATTGAGCGGCAGTAGGCTTACCGCCGCCATAGATTTCACCGTCCATTTCCAGGCGCAGCACTAAAGCCGCCAACATAAAACCTAAGGGCAAGGATAGCGCCAGGACGGAAGCTGAAAAAGCCCCGGCCTGACAATAGTACGCTACTGCCGTAAGGACAAAACCCTGGCTGAAGAAAGCCAATGCGGCAGGCACTCCGGGCTTAGCCTTGGCATAACCGCTTAAATACGCAGCCGCTGCCAGCAGAGAAAAAAGACCAAAGGTAAGAACGCCAAAACCTCGCACCAAACATAAAATAAAACCACAAACTAAGGTTAACACAGCCGTTAGATAGGTCACAAATCGCAAAACCTCTACCCCAAAGGGGAACCGCGCCACTTCAAAAATATAGGGGCAGCAAGTTACCTCTACTCCCTGTTTGCCGCGTAGTGAAGCCAGAGCGGAAATGGAGGTACGTCCTAAAGCCACAGTAAGAACCAGCAAAATCAAGGGGAAAAAGCGTAAATCCTCGCCGTGAGCGCCAGCAAAGCTTCCCACTAACAGGGGTATAGTCGGTAAAATATAGAACCAAAAATTAAACCAGTTTTTGGTTTCCTGGAGAGTAGTTTTATCAAATTCGCTGCGAAAATCCCAGTCCATGCCAGTACCTCTTAATTTTTTACTTTATCAGCCACAGAATTCAACTTAGCGGCAAAAATCCGGAAATTAGCCATGCCTTCCTCATCCTGGGCTACTTCGCCGGTTCCTAAACCAAAGCCTATGTTCCAGTAATTAGCGCCAGGTACAATCATACCGTTAATCAGGAAAAACATTAGCATTTCCTGTATCGTGGCGGTATGTCCCCCACGCCGGCCCACCACCACAGGACCGCCCACTTTATTATCTAAGAAACGGTTGTTGGCAAAATTTAACATACCCAGACGCTGGAGAAAGTTCATAATATCCCCCCGGGCAGTACCAAAATATACCGGAGAGCCTACCACCAGTCCGTCCGCTTCCTTTATAACCTCGGCAATTTCGTTTATGCCGTCGTTAATGGCGCATTTGCCCGTGGATTTACAGCTATTACAGGCCCGGCATGCTCCGATATTTTTCCCCGCCAGGGAAAATATTTGCACATCGCCACCTGCTTCTTTGATTGTATTTGCCATATCGTTCAAGACAAAAGCAGTATTACCCTTGACACGGGGACTGCCAGATATTAATACAAAATTAGCCATTTTTATCTCCTCCCTTATCAACTTATTTTAACATATTATTACGCCCAAGTCCATGACATACCGGATATTGGTCAAAAAACACCGCCAGCAGTTGACTTTTATAAGTAAATTATATAGAATTAAAAGAATAAGATTACAAAATTTTTGAGGTGAATAAATGAGCGTTTATGACATTTTAGAAGAACGTGGTTATATAGAACAAAATACCCACGAAGCGGAACTACGGGAAGTCCTGGCAGATAAAAAATTATCTTTTTA
>DXZC01000197.1 GCA_019415505.1 Peptococcaceae bacterium
GTTTATCACAAATTGTTTGGTCAATTTGTTGTGATACATAATTGGCAGATCCGATATATAGTTGCATTTCAGTTCCGCAGCGATGATATCCAATAAATCCTCCATTGTTTAGAACCTCTCTTATGCTGAATGACACTGCTTTGCGCAGATGTCTCTATGTACCCTAAAGTACACTTTTTAAGACTCCCTCAGATATGAGAATTCATACATAAGTTGTTGCTATATATGATTTAATATGCTATAATAGCGAAATAATAAAGGTAGTCAAAAAGTGTACTTTTTGGCAGTTAAAGTCTTAGCTATTTACTTGTTTAATGCGGCGGTAAAATGTGGAGCGGGAAATTTCCAAGCACCGCAGGGCCTCGTCTGTACTGATATTAGCGTTTTGCCACTGGTTATATATTTGTAGAAAATCCATTGCCGTTTCCTTGGGTGGCCGGCCAAATTTGACCCCCCTAGCCTTGGCTGCCGCTATGCCCTCGGCTTGGCGTTGGCGTATGTTGGTGCGTTCATTTTCCGCCACAAAGGATAGTAGTTGGAGGACCAAATCAGCGATTAAGGTGCCCAGCAAGTCCTTAGCATTGGTTGTATCTAATAAAGGCATATCCAAGACGCGGATGTCTATTTTTTTTGATTTTGTGAGGTGTTTCCATTCCTCCATAATATCTTCGTAATTGCGGCCTAGGCGGTCGATACTCTTGATGATTAGCAAATCGCCTTGTCTCATTTTTCTGACCATACGTTTATAAACTGGCCTGTTAAAATCTTTGCCACTTTGTTTATCTATAAAGATATGGTTTGGCGGCAAATTATATGGCGCAATAGCATCGAGCTGTCTGTCCTCGTTTTGATCCTTGGTAGAAACTCGAATGTAGGCAAATGTTTTCTTTTCCATAGGTTACCTCCTGCTGTCTTTAGTATTTTTCTTTTTTCGGAAAAGATACAAAAAAATCCCCGTTTGTACGGGGATAAAATGAGGCTTAAACTAGGAATTATATTTTCTGAAAGCTCAGAAACCTGTTCATATCTGTAAGGTAGTATGAGGGTCAAGGATAACCCCCGATACTATTAGAGTAATGCCTATAGAGTTAGTTAAAGCGCCATTAAAGGACGGCAGTTGCTTGTCAAACCTATAATTAAAGGCAAACCCCTTAGGAAGCTTGTTAATTTAACGCAACTGAACTTAGCTTGCCGAGATTTGCCCACTAAATTGCCGACTTGATTTAACGGCGAAAAATATTAAACCAAAAAATAGCCTGAAAGCACCCGAATAGGGTGCTTTATTATTTGCTGATTTTTTCGGTTTAAACTGCTTTAAGCGATTGCATTAAACTTCTTTTGCAATTTGGATTTTTTTCTGTTAGCTGCATTTTTATGGATAAGCTTTTTACCGGCTGCTTTATCAAGGAGGCTTAAAAGATCCTTAAGCAAAGGTTCCGCCAGTTCTTTGTTGCCAGCTTCCACTGCTTCTTTATATTTCTTGGTTGCGGTTTTTAATCTAGATTTTGCCGCCATATTACGCATTCTGCGTAACTCCGAAACTTTAACCCTTTTTGCTGCGGATTTGATATTGGCCATGTTTTCACCTCCTCGTAAAATACGAAAATAAATATATGCATTTCATCATTGCACCAAAATACTATACCATATTTATTAACAAAAGGCAAGAGAAATTTCATAAACTCAGAGAAATAGCATAAACTTTAATAGTTAATATTGCCAAAAAGAGGGGTGTGTATGATGAAAGCAATATATCTGCGGCGGACAAAGTCACGGGTTCCAGGCGGAAAAACAAAATTTGTCTGGGCTTTTTTGTTCTTTTTCGGTTTTTGTTTGGGTTTTTTTTATCATGGCGGTTCGGGGACGAGTATGCCGGCCCAGGCCGTTTTAAAATCCCAATTTTTCTGCGGCGATACTTGCTCCTTGCCGGAGGTTGCCGCCGCCTTGCCCCGTAATGACGAAGGGGAGGGGGCTGCGTCTATTAAACATTGGGACGTGTCCTATTATGACGACGCGGTTACTGGTGAGGAAATACCCGTATTTGTGAAAAGTATTGCCACTGAGGAGGGAGAATCATCTTCTACTAGCGCTTTAGCAAAGGCTCCTCAGGATACCCTGGCCCTTACCGCCCTGAAAAGCGATACTCCCCAGGTGCTGATTTATTCTACCCATACCTCTGAAAGTTATAGTGGCGGCGGGACAGTGGTAGATGTGGCCCATGCCTTAAAGGATAATTTGTATAATAACTATGGCATTGCCTCAGTGGTTAGCGATACGGTACACGATAGCCCGGAGTGGTATAAAAGCTATGCCAATTCCCGGCAGACCGCCGCTGATATGCTGGCAGCTTATCCTGACGCCAAGCTTTTAATTGACCTGCACCGTGATTCCGGGGTTGCCAAGGCTACCACCACCCTGAATGTGGACGGTACGGACATGGCCAGCCTCCTTTTAGTGGTGGGCAGCAACCTCACCATGGAGCACCCTAATTGGGAGGCAAATCTGGCTACAGCTGAAACGGTGGGGGCGTGTATAAATGAGGTGAACAGTGAGATACTCCGAGGCGTGCGGGTGCAAAAAGGACGGTATAACCAGCATTTAACTGCCAATGCAATTCTTC
Organism: Peptococcaceae bacterium; assembly: GCA_019415505.1. GTDB lineage: Bacteria > Bacillota > Dehalobacteriia > UBA7702 > UBA7702 > Cryptoclostridium. Next base: position 2,621 of record DXZC01000197.1, read on the forward strand.
TAGAGGTGGGGACGGACCTCAACACCTTAGCTGAAGCCCAGGCTTCGACAAAAATAGCGGCAGAGGCCATAAATAATTATCTTAATACTGGCGTGTAAGTTAACCGCCCCGCTCTTGACGGGGCTAATTGAGCCTTTAGGTCTGGGCGGCTAAAAATAGGAAAATTTTTTTTGAATCTCCGGGGAAAATGTAGTATACTATAAGTTAATTGCTTCATTTAGTTTCAACTTGGTTGTCACTTAGTTTTAACGAAACACGGAGGCTCATATGACAGACC
>DXZC01000198.1 GCA_019415505.1 Peptococcaceae bacterium
CTCGCCGCGAGGCAAGTTACTAAACCATAAATTATGCCCCTACCTTGTAGATTAAGCTACTGGGTAGGGGCTGTTTTCGTGTGCATTTTCGTGTGCATTCGTTTTGCAGCCCCAGGTACAGAGGTTGCAAAAATTGGTTTTTTAGGGCATTTTCAGCGGTTTTTCCCAATAAAAAACCACTGTTATTTCGGCTAAATACCAGCATAACAGCGGTTTTGATTTTGGAGCGGGTGAAGGGAATCGAACCCTCGTGTACGGCTTGGGAAGCCGTCGCTCTACCATTGAGCTACACCCGCAAATATATTAAGACCACCTTGCGATGGTCTTAGCAATCTTTTGGTGACGCGTAGGGGATTCGAACCCCTGAATGCCAGCGTGAAAGGCTGGTGAGTTAAGCCGCTTCTCCAACGCGCCAAAATTGGTGAGCCATCGGCGATTCGAACGCCGGACACCCTGATTAAAAGTCAGGTGCTCTGCCTGCTGAGCTAATGGCTCGTCACAAGATAGTATTTTATATTAACTTACTGTATTTGTCAATAGTTTTACGAAACTTTTTTGAAAAATCTGGGTTTACCACCAACAATTAGTCATAAAATAACTATGTGCGACAATAAATTACATTTATATCAACTTTAAAACTCTTTACGCAAAATAGTCTGTTTCCGGTCTGGGCCAACAGCTACTATTGATACCTCAGTATCTGTTAATTCCTCCAGGCGTTTAATATAAGCCTGGGCCGGGGCGGGCAGTTGCTCGAAACTGCGGCAGCCGCTGGTATCACATTGCCAACCTGGCATAGTTTCGTATTGCGGTTCCACGCTGTTCATTACATTGAGAGCGGCGGGAAATTCGGTGAGAATCCGCCCTTCATACTTATAAGAAGTACATATTTTTATTTCCGCCAACGAATCTAAGACATCTAGCTTAGTTACGGCCAAATCTGTTATACCGCTAACCCGAACGCTGTGCCTTAAAACTACAGCATCTAACCACCCGCAACGGCGGGGACGGCCAGTGGTAGTGCCAAATTCATAACCCTTTTGCCGCAGGGTTTCCCCCATCTCATCCTCTAATTCCGTAGGAAAAGGACCGCTGCCCACTCTGGTGGTGTATGCTTTAGCTACCCCCACAACCTGGTCTATAGCTGTGGGACCCACGCCGGTACCAGTGAGAGCGCCACCGGAAACCGGGCTGGAGGAGGTCACAAAGGGATAAGTGCCGTGGTCGATATCAAGGTGAATACCCTGAGCGCCCTCGAACAATATTTTTTTCTTCTCTTTTATGGCTTGCTGGAGCAAAACCGAGGTGTCAGCTACATAGGGCCGTATGTCTTGGGCCAAGGCCATAAATTCAGCTACTATCGGTTCTGCCTCCAAGGGCTCAACGCCATATATTTTTGTAAATAGGTCGTTTTTTTGGGCCAGGGCCACATCTAACTTACGGCGGAATTCAGCCTCGCAAAGTAAATCACAGAGCCTAATGCCAATCCGGTTCATTTTGTCAACATAAGCCGGACCTATACCCCGGCCGGTTGTGCCAATTTTAGCCCCAGCCTTTGCCTTTTCCTCCAGGCCGTCCAATACCTTATGGTAAGGCATAATAAGGTGCGCCCGGTCAGATATATAAAAATTAGCAAAGGAAATGCCCCGTTCTTTTAACCCTGTCATTTCCGCCAGCAAGACCCCTAAATCTACGACAACGCCGTTGCCAATCAAATTTAGGGTATCGTTATATAAAATACCCGAAGGTATAAGATGCAGCTTATATTCATTACTACCGTTAATTACAGTATGGCCGGCGTTATTACCACCCTGGGAACGGACTATGACCTGTGACTTCTCAGCCAAAAAGTCCGTAATCTTACCTTTGCCTTCATCGCCCCACTGGGCGCCTACTAATATAGTTGCGGACATGAGAATACCGCCTTTCTCTTATGAACCTAGTTAACCTATTATAATAATCACATCAAACAGTATTATTATACAGGAAATAGCTGGTTGTGTCAATGGAGTAACCCTCTAAAGCTATGCAACACAGCTTAGCGGGTTTACTAAAAGTCATTTTCAGCAGCAGGAATTCCCACCTTACAACTCTAGCTCCATTTGGTGGGGTAAATCCATAAAGCCCAGCTTTTGATAGAGAGGCTTTCCTACATCCGTATAACACAGGCTCACCTTTCCTACCCCTTTCTTCTTAAGCTCGGCCAGTAAAAGACGCAATAAATTTTCAGCGTGACCTTGGCGACGGTAATCCGCTTTGGTATACACACTCAATATTTCCGCTCTTTTGCCAGACGGACAAATCAGAAGGGGCGGCAATTGAAAAATACAAGCCATACAGGAAGAAATGATCTGACCGCCTTCTACAGCTACAAATACTAAAATGTCACCCTGGCTAAGATGTTCCCGCAAATACTGCTCGGTTCTGGCTTTAAAATCAGCCTCATCCTCTAATTTGCCGATTGTATTGACAAACTCCCAGCGATTTTCTGTAAATAAGGGCACGTCACTAATTTTAGCTTGACGGTACTCCATACTCCCAGTTACCTCCTTTAGTATCATCAATACCAGTATACTAGCAATACTTATAAATAGCAATAAAAAAGCGGCATAGTAGCATTACTATGCCGCCTAATATTTTTTATTTTAACTATTGTAAACCTTAACAAATCTGGCTTTTAAAATACCGGGGATTTCCAGGAACTTAGCCAACTCTTTTTCGCTGATCTGGCGATCCACCGAAAGAATAATCATTGCTCTGCCGTCAGCATCGGGAGCGCACTGCATAGCTCCAATGTTAATACCCAGATTACCGATAATATCTCCCCTGTCTCTTATACACATC
>DXZC01000199.1 GCA_019415505.1 Peptococcaceae bacterium
ATATGCGATAATACCCCCGATAACATAAAGGGCTTGCTGTACAGCAAGGATTATTTTCGCTTAAAAGATAAAAGCCGTAATAATGTTCTACAAAATGCAGTGCGCCCTGCGGTTTTTGTGCCCGAAGCCCTCAATGCTGATAAGCTTTTTTACAATATGAAAAAGAGCCGCAATCATTTTGCCGTGGTGGTGGATGAATATGGCGGCGTCAGCGGTATAGTCACCATGAAAGACCTTTTAGAAGAATTGGTGGGTGAATTAGAGGACGATTACCAACTGCCTGAGGAACAAGAGCAGATTATGGATTTAGGCAACGGCGCCTGGATAATCCGGGGTACCGCCCCTTTGGAGGACGTTGTAAAGAGCTTGAATATTGAGTTGCCGGAAGATGAATATGATACCTTTGGTGGCTTTGTCTTTGGTTGCTTAGGCCAGATTCCCGACGATGGCGCCACCTTAGATGTGGAATACGAGGGCCTGCATATTCATATATCCTCGGTTAAGGATCACCGACTGGAGTATGCCACAGTAAAACAGGTTATAGCTGAGGCTGAACCTGAGAGCGGGGCGGAATAAGATAAAACCGCAACTGTTAAATACGCTAAAGTAATAAATGAGGCTAAGAGCAATTCTTAGCCTCATTTTTATGGTAAATTAAATTTTCCTTTAATAGCCGCAAATGCTTTCAGCTATGCTCGTAATTACTAACGATTGTTACCGTTAACTGCTAAACCTGCGCTATTAACCGTAATTATGGTGTTATGCCGTTTTCCGTGAGTATTTTCATAACCGACTCAGTTCTATCTTGGGATTTTTCCGGATTGTCTATGGGGTTATAGGCGCTGGGCGCTTGGGGAATACCGGCTAAAACCGCTGCTTCGTCAAAGGTGAGATAAAGCGGCTCCTTGTTAAAATAGGTATTGGCCGCTGACTTAATACCGTAGCTGTTTTGCCCAAAATAAATTATGTTGCAATATAACTCCAGTATCTCATTTTTAGTATAAGCTTCCTCTAAATCTCTGGCCACAAAAGCTTCGGCAATTTTTCTGGTGAACCGTTTGGCATTGGTAAAATAAAGATTTTTAGCCACCTGCTGGGTTATGGTGCTGCCACCCTCGCTTAGGCCGCCCTCCTTGATATTAGTGACCACCGCTCTGGTCAGGGCCACGGGGTCAACTGGGCCGTGTTCATAGAACCGCTTATCTTCTATCGCCACAATGTCTTCTAAAAAATAAGGGCTTATTTCTTGGCTTGTCACATAATCGGCGTCGCTGCGGCATTGGCTGACCTTAACATCTAGGGATGTCGCGTTTATCGCTTCCCTATATTGGGCATAACCAAAGCCAAAGAGGGTTAATCCGCAGATAAGACCAATTATAATCAGGAGTAGGAAAATTCTACTGAGGCAGCCCCGTTTTGTCGCCATGGCGTTCTCCCTTTCGGTTTTATAGCTTTACCCAATATACCTCGGCCTGCTCAGTAATTTTTTGCACAATTCCCGCCTGTTCTAAATCTTGTAGAACTATGGCAAAGCCGTTGATATGTCCCCGCCGTTGGCCGCAGCCGCTAAAGGCGAATTGGGTGGAGTAAGCCTTCATAAAGCTGTTAAATTCGTCAGGATACTCCTGACGGAATTCTTCCGCGGCGCTGGCCGGCGTATATTTGGCGCCTTTATCCAATATCTTGGGTAAGAGTTCTTCTATTTTTATAAAGTATTCTTCTCTCATATTATACTTCTTATATATTAAAATTAGGCTTGTATTATGTGTAAATAATATTTAGTCTGTGAGCTTTATCTGTTTAAAGGCTTTTTTACCCTTTTGCAATAAAAGCTTGTCCTCTGCAAAGTCGTCCAGGGTGATAACATGGTTAAAATCGCTAATGGCCTGGCCCTTTATTTTAATGCCCCCTTGTTGCAGAAGCCTGCGTCCCTCGCCCTTAGAGGGAATAAGCCCTGCCCGCAAATAGGCCTCCAAAATATTCATGCCAGAGGCAAAATCCGCGGCCGGCATTTCCACTGTGGGCACATCGTCGCCGCTGCCGCCCTTGGCAAATAGGGCTCTTTCCGCTTCCTGGGCTTTTTGGGCCTTTTCCGCGCCATGCACCAGCTTGGTTATTTCATAAGCCAATACTTCCTTGGCTTCGTTAATTTTAGCGTCCTTTAAGGCTCCTAAACGCCTTACCTCATCCATGGGCAGGAAGGTGAGAAGGGCCAGGCAATTTTCCACGTCAGCATCGTCTACATTGCGCCAATAGTGGTAGAAATCGTAAACCGGGGTTTTCCGTTCATCAATCCAGAGCGCTCCCTGGGCGGTTTTACCCATCTTAGTACCCTGTGATGTTGTCAACAACTTGAAGGTTAGGCCAAAGGCCTGGGCTCCGTCCAGGCGGCGCACCAATTCCACGCCCCCCAAAATGTTGGACCATTGGTCATTGCCCCCTAATTGGAGCTGGCAGCCGTAACGGCGATAGAGTTCCAAAAAGTCATAGCTCTGCATGAGCATATAGTTAAATTCCAAAAAGGAGAGGCCCCGCTCTAATCTGGATTTAAAGCATTCAAAGGTTAGCATACGGTTAACCGAGAATTGACTGCCCACTTCCCGCAAAAAGTCAATGTATTTTAAATCCCGCAGCCAATCGGCATTATTGACACACAGGGCTTTATCATCGCTGAAATCAACAAAACGGGAAATTTGCGCCTTAAAATTTTGGCAGTTTTGGTCAATGGTTTCCGTAGTCATCATTTGCCGCATATCAGTGCGCCCTGAGGGATCTCCTACCATGCCGGTGCCGCCGCCTAAAAGGGCAATGGGGCGGTGCCCCTCTCTCTGCATC
>DXZC01000002.1 GCA_019415505.1 Peptococcaceae bacterium
CAATAAGGCTGACCTTACGGAAAAGTCTGACCAAGATAAATGGCAGGCTTATTATAGCAATAAGGGTATACCAGCGGTTTTTGTGGCGGCTCACAAAAAACAGGGTTTTAAGGAGTTTAATCTGCTTTTACGGGCAGAAATTACTAAGCTCCATAGCTACTTGGCTGACCGGGGCAGACGTCCCCGGCCCATGCGGGTAATGATGGTGGGTATACCCAATACCGGCAAGAGCGCCCTTTTAAATGCCATGGCCGGCTCTAAGAAAGTTAAAACCGGCAATAAACCGGGTTTAACTAGGGCTGTACAATGGGTGCGCACCGGGGATGATTGGGAATTATTAGATTCACCGGGTATTTTATGGCCTAAATTAAATGACCAGGAGGCCGCCTTGAAGCTGGCGGTGGTCGGTTCTATCAGTAAAGAAGCCTGTCCTGAGGAGGAAAGCGGGTGGTATTTGTTGAATTGGTTGTTAGATAATAAGCCCCAGGTGTTTGCTTCCCGCTATAAAGTGGAAAATTTGCCAGACTATCCGGAAGATGTATTGGCACTGGTGGCTCGCAACCGTGGCTTAGTGCGTTCCGGTGGCATTAGGGAGTTGGAAACTTACATTATGTTATTAAAGGAGTTTAGAGATGGTAAAATGGGCAAGCTCATGTTGGAATTGCCGTGAGGTATTGATATGCTGGTAAAAGCTGAAAGCCAACTAGAGGAGGAGCAGCGTCTACTGGCCATGTACAGTTATGAGGAGCGCTTTTATGACCAGGGTATTTTTTTGGTGGCCGGCTGCGACGAGGCTGGCCGCGGTCCCCTTGCGGGGCCTGTGATTGGCGCCGCGGTTATATTGCCGCCCCATTGCCTGATTGAGGGTTTAAATGATTCCAAAAAATTATCGGCAAAGAAGCGCTGTATATTGGAGCAGGAAATTAAGGCAAAAGCCTTGGCTTGGGGCTTGGCGGAAATAGATAATGAGGAGATAGACGCTATTAATATCCTGGAGGCGTCAAAAAAAGCCATGCTTTTAGCAGCTCTGGCTCTGGAAATTAAGGCCCAGGCTTTATTGATTGACGGACCCTTTGGTCTGAAACAGGAAAAGTTGCCTCAGATTGCGATTAAAAAGGGGGATTCCCTTTCCGCTTCTATCGCCGCTGCCAGCATTTTAGCTAAAAATCACCGGGACCGTCTGATGGTCGCCTTTGACCGGCAATATCCTCAATATGGCTTTGCCCAACATAAGGGGTATCCCACTGCCGCCCATCGGGAGGCGGTAAAGGAACATGGTTTTTCACCTATTCATAGAAGGACTTTTAAGGTAAAATAGTATGTCTTTATGGCGCAAGGAATTAGGTAAAAAGGGCGAGGCGGCAGCTTGGCGGGCACTGCAAAAGCAAGGCTTTAAGCTGGAGGCCATGAACTATACGGTGCGGGGCGGGGAACTGGATTTAGTGGTATCTAAAGGCGCTAAAGTGGTTTTCGTTGAGGTAAAGACCAGGACTACCACTGAATACGGCGAGCCCTTGGAAAGCATTACGCCGCTAAAAACCCGGCGCTTGTACCGTACTGCCCAAATATTCCTCCAGGAAAAGGGCTGGGAAGATGTTGACGCCGAATTTTGGGCTGCCGCTGTTTACGCTGATAAAGAACAGCGGATAAAAAAAGTGGAAATATTTCCGAATATTTTCGTATAACATAGGATTAACGGACTAGATTTTGCCTGATTCCCGGCAATAAATATTTTTGAGTTGGCGGCTGTGGTTTTTGGTAAGATCTCTCCTGTAATGCCCTTTAATAGTAATTTTTTGCCCAATTATAGCGAATATTTGTATTTTAGCCCATAAGAAAATAGCGAATGTCCGACTTAATAAATATTGACATTCGCTTTTGTTACTATATAATATATTGTAGGTATTTTTACGTGAAAGGGGAAGTCATGTTAGCAAAAACCAACTCAGCCGCTCTATATGGTTTGGAGTCTTACCCTCTTTCCGTGGAAGTCGATATATCTAACGGTTTGCCGGGTTTTGAAATAGTGGGTCTACCTGACGCCGCTGTGCGTGAAAGCAAGGAACGTGTGAAGGCCGCTATTAAAAATTCCGGCTTTCATTTTCCCAACAAAAAAGTAATTATTAATCTAGCCCCGGCGGACCTGCGTAAGGACGGCACTATTTTGGATTTGCCTATAGCTGTGGCTTTATTAATTGCCACCGAGCAATTAACGCTGCCGCCGGAAACTACCTGTTACTTTCTGGGTGAGTTGTCCCTTGACGGTAGTATAATGCCGGTTAACGGAATTTTACCCTTAGTAAACGGCATTGGTAAAATCCAACCGGGAGCCGCGGTGTTTTTGCCTCAAGCAAATGGCCCAGAGGGAGCTTTAAACCGCAGTGTAGAAATATACGCTCCGAAAAACTTGCGACAATTATCCCGCTTTTTATGGGGTGAAGAATCTCTGGAACCGGTGCAGATTGAGAGCGGTGTATCTGAGCTGCTTAACGGCGCTGTGGCTGAAACAATAGATATGCAGGATATTAAAGGCCAAAAAAGCGTTAAACGCGGACTGGAAATCGCGGCTGCTGGCGGCCATAATGTTCTGTTGTTGGGGGTGCCTGGTTCCGGTAAAACTCTCCTAGCCAGGAGTATGCCCACAATCTTGCCGCCTTTAAGCGAGGAAGAAGCCTTGGAATGTACTTGTCTCTATAGTCTCGCCGGTGAACTCAATGGGCGCTATTTAATTAAGGAACGCCCCTTTCGCAGTCCCCACCATACTGCTTCGGCAGTTAGTCTTATTGGCGGTGGGGCTTACCCCAGGCCGGGGGAGATAAGTATGGCCTACCACGGGGTTCTTTTTTTAGATGAAATGGTGGAGTTTTCCAAAGGTGTGTTGCAGGTTTTGCGCCAGCCGCTGGAAGATCGGGTTATTCATATTTCCCGAGCTGCCGGCTCCTTTACCTTTCCCGCAGATTTTCAGCTGGTGGGAGCCACTAATCCCTGCCCCTGCGGCTATTATGGCGACCCGGAAAAGGAGTGTATTTGTACTCCCAGTCAAATTAAAAAATACTTTGGCCGTTTGAGCGGGCCTTTGTTAGATCGTATAGATTTACAAATTGAGGTTAAGCGTTTAACCTATGATGAGCTTCACGCCGAGGGGGCAGAGGAGAGTTCCGCTGCAATCCGGGAGCGGGTGTTAAAGGCCCGTAAAATACAGGAACTGCGCTATAAAGCCCTGGGTTTTACCACCAATGCCCAATTAAACCGCAAATACTTGCCGGAATACTGCGCTCTGGATACCGGGGCTTCGAGCATTTTGGCTAAAATATTTGAGCGTATGCATCTTAGCGCCAGGGCCCATGACCGCATTTTGAAGGTGGCAAGGACTATTGCCGACCTTAGCGGTAGCGAGGCAATTACAGCTGATAATATTTTAGAAGCGGTACAGTACCGCTCCTTAGATAGATTATAAAAAGGAAAGTGAAAATGAAAACGGTAATAGATGGTTTAACTGTAAATTATCTCGATGAAGGCCAAGGCATACCAGTTGTCCTTTTGCATGGTTGGGGATGTAACTCCAGCCATTGGGCGCCGGTGACCGCGGCGTTACAAGAAAATCATCGGGTCATTGTGCCGGATGTACCCGGTTTTGGGGAAAGCAGCGAACCGCCGGAAGTGTGGGGAACAGCGCAATACGCCGATTTTTTCAGTAAATTTTTTGCTGAGCTGGGGTTAGAAAAGCCTGTAGTGGCCGGCCACTCCAACGGCGGACGAATTGCCATAGAGTTAGGCGCTAGGGGATTATGTTCCCGCATATTATTAACTGATAGCGCCGGTATTAAGCCTAAGCGCTCGGCTGATTATTATCTGAAAGTATATTCTTATAAGGTTATGAAAAAGGCTCTTTCCTTACCAGGTTTAAAGGGCAGAAAAGAGGAAATACTGGAGAAACGCCGTAAAAAAACCGGTTCCACCGACTATAAAGCGGCTAGCCCTCGTATGAGGCAAGTCATGTCCACTGTTGTTAATGAGGATTTAACGCCCCAATTAGCCCAAATTACAGCGCCCACTCTCTTAGTCTGGGGCAGTGAGGACACGGCCACCCCTTTAGCTGACGGTGAACTTATGGAAAAAATATTAAAAAAATCCGGCAGCGATACGGCGCTTATTGTGTTTCAGGGCAGGACTCATTTCGCCTTTTTGGAGGAATGTTCCCGTTTTAATAAGATATTCGCGGCCTTTATCCAACCTTTGGAGGTAAAATAATGGAGCTAATTTCAATATTTTGGATCATACTATCTTTACCTTACCTGGCTTTTGCGGTGTTCAACCTAAAGCATCAGTTACATATGTTGCAGCAGAATTCCTACCGCAATGAGCGTTATTCTCTGTGGTTAAAAACTAAAGGCCAAAGTGATAAACGCGGGCTTTTAGCCTTCTTAGCCGTGATACCCCTGCTATTTGGCGTTACAGTGGGCGATTATGTTTCCCTGCTGCTTTGGACGCTGATTTATTTGATATTCTTGCAAACCAGAGATAAGACCCCGGCTAAAAAGCCCCTGGTATTTACAGCCAGGGCTAAAAGGCTCTTTGCCGTAGCTTTAATATTGTACCTACTGCCAGCTCTGCTGTTGATAGTTATTGTGCTGGGTGGGGATTTGAATTCCTTACAAAAAGCTGTGGCTATGGCTGTTCTTATTATCATGTCTTACTTTACCTGGTTTTTTCTAATGCTGGCTAATATTATTCTTCAGCCCTTGGAGGATCATAGGAAGGCCGCCTACTTTTTAGAGGCCCAAAGCTTGCTCAGTGAAAATCCCGACTTACTGAAAATAGCTATAACCGGCAGCTTTGGTAAGACTTCCGTTAAACACATACTTAACAAAATAATGGAGGAAAAATACCATACTTTAATGCCGCCGGGCAGCTATAATACTCCTATGGGTATCACAATCACTGTGCGGGAGCATCTTAATCCCTTGCATCAGGCTTTTATAACGGAAATGGGGGCCAAACAAAAGGGGGATATTAAAGAATTATGCGATTTAGTTCAACCTCAATACGGTATTTTGACAGCCCTAGGTGAACAGCATTTAGAAACCTTTGGCAGTTTTGAGAATATAATTGACACTAAATTTGAGCTTATCGAGGCTTTACCCCAGGACGGTATAGCTGTTTTGAATTTTGACGATGAAAATATCCGGGCTAACGCCGGCCGCATGAAAGGCCGGGTTATATCCTATGGGCTGCATAGCGAGGGTTTGGACTATCGGGCCAGGGATATTACCTACAATAACCGTGGTATGGAGTTTGTGGTGGAAGGTCCGGAAGGCCAATGGGAAATAATAAAGTCTAAGCTTTTAGGTGAGCATAATGTCTACAATATTGTAGCCGCTATTGCTATGGCCCACGCCCTGGGGCTGACTTTAAGTCAGGCCAAAAAGGCCATTGCCACCTTGCCGCCGGTAGAACACCGCCTGGAATTAAAGGTTCATAGCAATGGTTTAGTAGTTATAGACGACGCCTTTAACGCCAATCCCGTAGGGGCTAATGCCGCTATGGCAGTTCTGGGCTCCATGACCGGGGGCCGTAAGTTCCTCATTACCCCTGGTATGGTGGAATTAGGCGAAAAGGAAGCTGAGGAAAATAAAAAATTTGGCCGGGCAGCGGCTGAGGCTTGTGATTATATAGCCTTGGTTGGCGTAAAACAGACGGAGCCCATAAAGGCCGGAATCTTAGAGGCCGGCTTTCCGCCGGAGCGGCTGTTTATAGCTGAGGATTTAAAGGCCGCTAACGCCTATGTTTACGGTAAGGCGGTGGCTGGTGATATTATTCTCTATGAAAACGATTTGCCAGATACCTATAACGAAAAATAAAAAAGGGAGGATGTAAAATGAAAACAACTGTGGGTTTAATTTTTGGCTGTCCTTCAGTGGAGCATGAAGTGGCGATTATTTCAGCCCTTCAAGCCATGCAGTCCTTAAATAAAGATAAATATGAGCCAGTGCCCATTTATATTTCCAAAGAGGGCGAATGGTATATGGGCGACCCATTGAAGGATATAGAACACTTTAAGGATATGACTTCCCTGTTGAATTCCTGCTCTAAGGTGATAATTACCCCTAACGCAAATGACGGCACGGCTTTTCTCTATCCCAAGGGTTTATTTAGCAAGAAACCCTTAGCTAAAATAGACATTTTTTTACCCGTTGTCCACGGCACTTACGGCGAGGACGGCTGTTTACAGGGCTTTTTGGAATTAACGCAAATTCCTTATGTGGGCCCCAGCGTTTTAGCCGCCGCAGTGGGCATGGATAAGGTTGCTCAGAAAGCCCTTTGTAAAATGGGGGGCATACCGGTGTTGGATTGTTTTTGGTTTTATAGCAACGAGTGGTCTTTGCGGGAAGGTGAATTGGTAGATTTAATTGAAGCTAAATTCAGCTACCCTGTAATAGTAAAACCCGCCGACCTTGGCTCCAGTGTTGGTATTAAGATAGCCCATGAACGGTTTGAGCTGGTGGACGCTGTGACCGATGCGGTGCAATACTCGCAAAAGGTTTTGGTGGAACCGGCTATAAGCAATTTAAAGGAAATTAATATCGCGGTTTTAGGCGATGCTGAAGAAGCGGAGACCTCAGTGCTAGAAGAACCTTTAAGCTCCGGCGAGGTTCTGTCCTTTGCCGATAAATATTTACAAAACGAGGGCTCTAAGTCCTCTGGTATGGCCAGTTTAAAGAGGAAGATTCCCGCCGAAATTCCCGATGCGCAGGCTGAGGCCATCAGGAAAATAGCCTTAGACGCTTTTTACTGTCTGAACGGCACAGGGGTATGGCGCTTGGACTTTATGATTGACCTGGATACCCAGGCAATATATCTTAATGAGGTGAATACCGTTCCCGGCTCCCTGTCCTTCTATTTATGGGAGCCAATGGGGTTAAGCTATCCTGAGCTTTTAGAACGCCTAATTACCATTGCTTTAAGGGTAAAGCGCAGAAGGGATAATACCGTAAAATACTATAATAGCAATATTTTATCCCAGGGTGGTTTTAAAGGAAAGAAGTGAGGCAATGACTGAAAGGGAAGAAAAGTACCTAATAGGTCTGGGGCAAATTAAGGATTTAGGTCATGCTAACCTGATAAACCTTATGCATTATTATGATAGCGCTGAGGCTGCTTGGCAGAACTACCGTTCTTGGCACAAGGTTTTGGATGTCTCTAGGTCAAAATTAACGGAATTGATCGCCAATAGAAAATCTTTAAATTTAGAATCGCTGTATAAATACAGCCGCCAGGTAGGAGCAAAGATAGTATCCCAGCGGGATAAAGATTACCCCGCCGCCTTTCGCAATATTTATGATCCGCCGTATTTTATTTACTATTTTGGGGAATTACCTAAGGAGGAAGATTTCTGTCTTACCGTGGTTGGTTCCCGAAAGCACTCGGATTACGGTCGCGACCTGGCAAAACGCACTTCTAAGGAATTAGTAAAAATAGCTGGCGCCGTGATTGTCAGCGGTATGGCCGAGGGCATTGACGCAATCGCCCATTGGGGCGCTTTGAACGCCGGCGGTCGGACTGTGGCGGTTTTGGGTAATGGCATTGATAAAATATACCCGGCGATTAACGCGAAGCTGTATGCTGAAATCAAAGAACGGGGCTGTATAATCAGTGAGTTTCCATTGGGCTGTGAGAGCTACGGTTACAATTTTCCCTATAGAAACAGATTGATGAGCGCCCTAGGACGGGGCGTTATAGTTATTGAGGCCCACCGGGGCAGCGGCGTATTTCATACTGTATCCCATGCTTTGGATCAAGGTAAAGACGTTTTCGCCTTCCCTGGTTCAGTGTTTGCGCCGGGTAGTTATGCTCCCCACTTTCTCATTAAGGAGGGTACGGCTAAACCGGTGTTCAGTACAGAAGATATTATTGAAGAATATTTTGATTTGGATTTACTTTATCGAGATAGGAACGAGGAAAACAGTGAGAGGGATTTTTCCAGCTATGCCCCGGAAGAACGGAAGTTGCTGGAAGCTTTGAGTAAAGGAGAGCTTTCCTTTGACGCTTTAAGCGTTATCAGCGGTTTGGATTCAGGAGCCCTGAATGCCATCCTGACCCTATGGGAAGTAGAGGGTATAATTGCCAAAGGACCAGGACAAATGTATGGTTTGGCAAATTACATAGATGAGGTGGATAATGAGTAAATACCTGGTTGTAGTTGAGTCGCCCACCAAGGCGAAAAGTTTTAGTAAGTTTTTGGGTAAAAATTATAAGGTTATGTCCTCTATGGGCCATGTTAGGGATTTACCTAAAAGTAAGATGGGCATAGATTTTGAAGATAATTTTAAACCGCATTATATAACCATTCGCGGTAAAGGCGAGTTATTAAAGGAGTTAAAGAAAAACGCTAAAAATGCAGATAAGGTTTTCTATGCAGCTGACCCTGACCGGGAAGGGGAGGCTATTGCCTGGCATTTAAAGCAGTACCTGGAAGGTAATAAAGATGATGAAGATAAAAATCCCGATGAGTTGTGCCGGGTGGTTTTTAACGAGGTAACTAAAGGCGCGGTACAGGAAGCTGTTAAGCATCCCCGGGCCATTGACAAAAATCTAGTATTAGCTCAGCAGAGCCGTCGCCTGCTGGACCGTATGACCGGTTATAAGCTTAGCCCCCTCCTCTGGAAAAAGGTACGCAAGGGCCTTTCCGCCGGACGGGTCCAGAGCGTAGCTGTGCGCTTAATTTGCGAAAAGCAAAAGGAAATAGACGCCTTCATACCCGAGGAATATTGGAGCCTGGACGGTGACTTTCGCCACGCTAAAGATGAATTTAACGCCAAGCTGGTGAAAATAAAAAATAAAAAGGCCGATATTAAGAACCAAGAGCAGATGGACGCCATTCTCAAGGACTTAGAGGGCGCCCAATACGCTATTACTACGGTGCAAAAAAAGGAGCGGAAAAAATCTCCCTCTCCGGCTTTCACTACCAGTAGTATGTTGCAGGAGGCCAACAACAAGCTGAACTTTACCAGTAAGCGAACCATGCAAATAGCTCAACAGCTATTTGAGGGTGTGTCCTTAGGCGGTACCAGCGCTGGTTTAATTACTTATATGCGTACTGACTCAGTGCGTATTTCCGAGGTGGCACAGACTGAAGCTTTATCTTATATTGAAGAAAATTATGGTAAGGATTTTCGCCCGGCCCAGCCGCGTCAGTATTCTAAAAGCGGCAGAATACAAAATGCTCATGAAGCTATACGGCCTACTTCAGTGCAGCGTACGCCGGCTTCGGTGAAGCAGTATCTCAGCCAGCCCCAGTATAGGCTCTATAAATTGATATGGGATAGGTTTGTGGCCAGTCAAATGGCTGACGCGCAGGTGGAAAATACTAATTACGATATAGTTACCAAGGACTATACTTTCCGGGCTACTGGTTCCATTGTAATTTTCCCCGGTTTTATGAAGGTATATAAAAATGATAAGAAGGACGACGCCCTGCCTGATATTAAAGAAGGGGAAAAGATAGAGTTGCGGGAGCTACATCCGGAGCAGCATTTTACCCAACCGCCGGCAGCTTATACTGAAGGTACTTTCACTAAAACCTTAGAGAAACTGGGCATTGGCCGTCCCAGCACTTATGTTACTATTATTGAAACTATAGTTAGCCGCGGTTATATTTCCCGTAAGGATAAGACCTTTCATCCCACGGAATTGGGCATATTAGTCAATGATTTATTGATGCAGTATTTCCCGGATATCCTCAATGTAGAATTTACCGCCACTATGGAGGATGAATTGGATAAGGTAGAGAAAGGCGCTTTAACCTGGGATGAGGTTCTACACAACTTTTACGGCCCTTTTTCCGAAAAGTTAGCCGTAGCTGAAGAGGCCATTGGCGAAGTAGAGCTGCAAGATGAAGAAAGCGATGTAATCTGCGAGGTTTGCGGCCGTAATATGGTCTACAAAATGGGGCGCTATGGTCGGTTTTTGGCCTGTCCGGGCTACCCCCAGTGCCGCAATGTGAAATCACTGGATAAGGACGGCAAGGTTTTAGAGCCGGAAGTGGAAGAAAGCGATGTGGTGTGCGAAAACTGCGGCGCAAAGATGGTGATAAAGCAGGGCCGTTATGGTAAATTTTTAGCCTGCCCCAATTATCCGGAGTGCAAAAATATTAAGTCCATTGATGAGGAAATTGGCATAAAATGTGAAAAGTGCGGCGGCGCTTTGGTTAAGAAACGCAGTAAAAAAGGTAAGGTATTTTACGGCTGCAAAAATTATCCGGAATGTGAAACAACCTACTGGAATTTGCCGGTTGAAGAGCTATGCCCTGAATGCGGCCGCCATTTGGTGACGAAAACCAACAAGAAAAAAGAAACTACTGTATATTGTGAAAATAAAGATTGCCCCAGTAATCAAAAAGAGGAAAAGAAAGATTCTAAGGCTAAACGAGGGAGCAGTAAGAAAAGTGAGTAAAAAGATTACCGTAATCGGCGGCGGCTTGGCCGGCTCTGAGGCGGCTTGGCAAATAGCCCGCCGGGGTCATGAGGTTATTCTTTATGAAATGCGGCCGTTAAAGATGACCCCCGCTCATAAAACTGGCCAGCTGGCGGAATTGGTGTGCAGTAACTCTTTCCGAGCCGCTAACGTGGAAAACGCCGTGGGGCTATTAAAGGAAGAAATGCGGCGTTTGGACTCCTTAATTGTCCGGGCTGCCGATAGCACGGCTGTGCCCGCCGGGGGAGCTCTGGCTGTAGATAGAACAGCCTTCTCTAAAATGGTGGAGGACGAGCTTTTAGCCACTGGTAAAGTGGAGATCAGACGTGAAGAGGTTACGACAATACCAGAGGAAGGGGTTGTGGTTGTGGCAACTGGACCTCTCACAGCCCAGGCTTTGGCTGACCAATTAGCTGCTTTGGCCGGCAGGGAGGATCTCTATTTTTACGATGCCGTAGCACCCATTATTAGCGGTGATTCCATTAATATGGATATAGCCTTTTTTGCCTCCCGCTATAATAAAGGCGAGGCAGCTTACATAAACTGCCCCATGACTGAAGAAGAATATTACGCTTTTTATGAAGCTATTATAAATGCCCAAGTTTTTCAGGCTCATAGCTTTGAAAAAATTAAGTTTTTCGAGGGCTGTATGCCCATGGAGGCCATGGCCGCCCGGGGACCGAAGACTATGTGCCACGGGCCTTTAAAACCGGTGGGTTTAGTAGACCCCCGCACTGGTAAGCAGCCCTATGCTGTGGTTCAGCTGCGAAAAGAGGATAATGCTGGTCAGCTTTACAATATGGTGGGCTTTCAGACTCATCTTCTCCGCGGTGAGCAGGAGAGGGTGTTCCGTATGATACCAGGCCTGGAAAAGGCGGAATTTTTGCGTTACGGCATGATACATCGGAACACTTATATTCATTCCCCGCAAATATTGGCTCCTACTTTAGAGGCTAAACACCGGGAGGGTTTATTTTTTGCCGGACAGCTCACTGGGGTTGAGGGATATGTAGAATCAACTGCCAACGGGTTACTGGCCGGTATCAATGCTGTTCGTTCCTTAACAGGACGAGAGCGGGTAATTTTGCCGCCGGAAACCGCCATTGGCGCTTTAGCCCATTATGTTTCCCACGGCGGTACGGGGAAATTTGACCCCATGAACATTTCCTATGGGCTAATACCTCGGCTGGAACAGCGTATTCCCAAAAAGAAAGACAGAAATTTAGCTTTGGCTCAGCGGTCCTTGTCTATTTTAAAGGATATTGATGTAACATGAATCCTTATTTACAGCCCTATAAAAACTATTTGCAGGTTGAAAAGGGAGCTTCTGCCCATACCGTGGCTGCCTACCTCCGTGATTTGGCTGATTTTAACGACTTTATTGAGAGAGAAGCCTCCCCAGGTAAGATTGAGAATGTTGAACATTTGACTGTGCGCCGGTATTTAAGCCAACTGCAACGTAGGGGGCTTAGTAAAACTACCATGGCCCGAAAAATGTCCTCTCTCCGTTGCTTCTACCGTTTTTTATTGCGGGAGGAGATAATAGAGAATAATCCCCTGGTTCTGGTTTCCGCTCCCAAGGAGTATAAAAAATTACCAAAATTTGTGGAATATGAGGATATACAGGAGCTTTTCGCCTTGCCTGATAATAGCCCAGCTGGCTTGCGGGATAGGGCAATTTTAGAAACCCTTTACGGCTGTGGCTTGCGTGTTTCCGAGCTTTGTTCTCTGACAATTGACCGCATAAATTTTGCTCAGGGTAACTTAAAAATTATGGGTAAAGGTAATAAGGAACGACTGGTACCTTTAGGACGTTGTGCCGCTGCATCTTTAGAGGCCTACTTGGCCCGAGGCCGAGGGGAACTATTGAAGGAGCAGGACATAGAGTCTGTGTTTCTCAATCAGCGCAATGGCCATGGCCTTACAGACAGGGCTGTGCGGAATATTATAAATAAATACGTTAACCGTATGGCGGCGAATCTCAAAATAAGCCCCCATATGCTACGCCACTCTTACGCTACCCATATGCTGGAAAATGGTGCGGATATCCGCATTATTCAGGAGCTGCTGGGGCATGAGAGCTTATCCACCACCCAAATATATACGCATATTACCAAGTCGCATATGCAGGAGGTGTATAAGAACTCCCACCCCCGTTCTTAGGAAAGAAAGGAAGCATAATTATGAAAATAGAAGCTACCACCATTGTAGGTGTACAGCGCAACGGCCAAACCGCCATAGCTGGCGACGGCCAAGTGACAATGGGTGAATCAGTGATTATGAAAAATAACGCCAAAAAAGTAAGGCGTTTATTTGGCGGTAAAGTTATTGCCGGTTTTGCTGGTTCTGTGGCAGACGCCTTTACCCTTTTTGATAAGTTTGAGGTAAAATTAGGCGAGTATAGCGGCAGCCTAATGCGGGCGGCTGTAGAATTAGTCAAGGAGTGGCGCACTGACAAGTATTTACAGAAATTAGAGGCAATGCTTTTGGTGGCTGATAAGGAGTGTATGCTAATAGTTTCCGGTAGTGGGGAAATAATAGAGCCTGACGATGGTATTGTTGCCATTGGCAGCGGTGGTAACTACGCTTTAGCCGCAGGCAAAGCCTTATTGCGCCACAGTGACCTTACCGCTAAGGAGATAGCGGGGGAGGCTATGAAAATAGCCTCCGGTATTTGCGTATATACTAATGACCATATAATTATTGAAGAAATAGAGGGTTGATTATGACAAAAGAAATGACGCCCAGTGAAATAGTCTTGGAGCTGGATAAATACATTATTGGCCAGGACAACGCTAAAAAGAGCGTGGCTATTGCTCTCCGTAACCGCTACCGCCGGAAAAATGTGGCTGACGAATTGCGGGAGGACATTATTCCCAAAAATATTATTATGATTGGTCCCACTGGGGTAGGTAAAACCGAGATAGCTAGGCGCTTAGCCAAGTTAGTTAATGCGCCCTTTGTCAAAGTGGAGGCCACAAAATTTACTGAAGTAGGTTATGTGGGGCGTGATGTGGATTCTATTGTTAGGGATTTAGTGGAAAATGCCGTGGCCATAGTTAAAGCCGACCGCCTGGCGGTAGTCAAGAAAAAGGCCGAAAAGAACGCGGAGAATCGCTTGGTAAATGCCCTTATGATCCAGGGCTATGGCAAGGACTTAGAGGAACCGGAAGGGGTTCTCACCCAGAATGAGCAGAATGCCAGGCGACGGAAATATATCCGCCGGCTTTTGGCCAGCGGTGAGCTGGATAAGGAAACCTTAGAAATTGAGGTGGAGGAAACCCCCGGTACCGTCATGTTAGGCGGCATGGACGATATGGGCATGAACCTGGGCGACGTTTTAGGCAGCATGATGCCGACTAAAATGAAGAAGCGTAGAGTTACCACTAAGGAGGCCCTGCGCGTATTCACCCAGGAGGAAAGCGCTAAGCTCATTGATATGGACGAAGTCTCCGCCGAAGCCATTGACCGGGCAGAGCAGATGGGTATAGTATTCCTGGACGAAATTGATAAAATTGCTGTTTCCGATACCAAAAGCGGCGTAGATGTGAGCCGCGGCGGTGTGCAGCGGGATATTTTGCCCTTAGTGGAGGGCGCTACAGTCAATACCAAGCACGGTCCTTGCCGGACTGACCATATATTATTTATCGCTGCCGGCGCTTTTCATGTGGCCAAACCTTCCGACTTAATGCCGGAGCTACAGGGGCGTTTTCCCATTCGGGTGGAGTTGGATAGCCTGAGAAAAGAGGATTACCGCCTAATTTTAAAGGAACCGGAAAACTCCCTCTTAAAACAGTATGCTGAGCTTTTAAAGGCCGACGGCGTTTACGTGGAGTTCACTGCTGACGGCATTGACGCCATGGCGGATATAGCCCATGAAGCCAACTGTCAATCGGAGAATATCGGCGCCCGCCGGCTGCATACTATTATGGAAAAGGTTTTGGAAGAATTGCTTTTTTCCGCCCCCGACCTAATGCGGGGAGTAGTTACTGTAGATGCTGAATATGTCAATGAAAAAATGCAGGGTATTTTAAAAAGCGACGACCTCAGCAAGTACATACTCTAAATTTAGGATAATAAAGTAAAAATAGGAATAAAATTCTCTTGCATGATAATAAACTTTGTGATAACATATATGAGAAAACGCACGGATTGGGAATTTTTCCGCCTGTGCCTAAGCGTTTAGGTGCGGAAAGGTGAAGAGCAATCCGGAGGTTAAAACAAAAGGAGGAAACTTACAATGGCAGTAATTTCAATGAAGCAGCTCTTAGAAGCAGGTGTCCATTTCGGTCACCAAACCCGCCGCTGGAACCCTAAAATGGCTCCGTACATCTTTACGGAAAGAAACGGTATTTATATTATCGATTTACAGAAAACCGTAAAGAAAATTGACGAAGCTTATAACTTTATTAAGGAAACCGTGGCGGACGGCAAATCCATTCTTTTCGTCGGCACCAAGAAACAGGCTCAGGACGCTATTAAAGATGAGGCGGAACGGTGCGGCATGTTTTACGTTAACCAGAGGTGGTTAGGCGGTCTGATGACCAATAATAAGACCATTCAAAAGCGTATTGATTTCATGCGTAACGTAGAAAAAATGGAGCAAGAAGGCACTATGGATCTTTTGCCTAAAAAAGAAGTAGCGCAGCTCCAAGGTCAGAAAGAAAAGCTCGAAAAATTCCTGGGCGGTATCCGGGAAATGAATGATTTACCTGGCGCTCTCTTTGTGGTTGACCCCAAGAAAGAACGTATTGCCATTGCGGAAGCTAGAAAGCTCAATATTCCTATAGTGGCTATTGTTGATACTAACTGTGATCCTGAGGAAGTGGACTATGTTATTCCCGGTAACGATGACGCTATTCGCGCTGTAAAATTGTTAGTGGCGAGAATGGCTGACGCTGTTATTGAAGGAAACCAAGGTATGTCCATGGCGGAAGCTGAGGTTGCTCAGTCAGAAGGCGCAGAAGAAGAACAGCTTGAAGCTGCTGCTGAGTAAATATTAAGTGGGATTTGTCAATAGTTAAATAATCTAAATTCCGCTTTTTCATATTTAATCGAGGAGGAATATTAACAATGGTAACCGCAAAAATGGTAAAAGAGCTTCGGGAAAAAACCGGAGCTGGCATGATGGATTGTAAAAAAGCCCTGTCCGAAGTGGACGGGGATATGGATAAAGCTGTTGACTTTTTAAGGGAAAAGGGCCTGGCTGCGGCCAGCAAAAAATCAGGTCGCATTGCCGCTGAAGGCTTAGTGGAAAGCTATATTGCCGACGATGCTAAGACTGGTGTAGTGGTAGAAATTAACTGCGAAACCGATTTTGTTGCCAAAAATGAGGATTTCCGCAAGTTTGCGGCTGATGTAGCCCGCCAAGCAGTTGATAGTAAGGCTAGCGATGTAGCTGATTTTATGGCTGAACCTTGGGCTGGCGACCCCTCCAAAACTGTGAAAGACGTACTTACCGAGTTAATCGCTGTAATTGGCGAAAATATGGATGTAAGAAGATTTGCCAAGTTTGAAGCTGCTGAAGGCTGTATAGCTGGTTATATTCACGGTGGTGGCAAAATTGGCGTTTTGGTAGAAGCTAAAACCGATGTTGTAAATGATGATATTAAAGCTTGCCTCCGTAATGTGGCTATGCAGGTTGCCGCTATGTCGCCTAAATATGTTTCCCGTGACGAAGTTCCCAGCGACTATATAGAGCATGAAAAGGCCATACTCTTGGCCCAGGCTAAAGAAGAAAATCCCAACAAGCCGGAGAATATTATTGAAAAAATGATTACCGGTCGGTTGAATAAGGAAATGAAAGAAATCTGTCTCTTAGACCAGGCTTATGTTCAGGATAGCGATATGACTGTGGCACAGTATGTGGCTAAGGTTGGCAAAGAGGCTGGTGCCCAGCTTGAGGTGGTAAATTGTGTTCGCTTCCAGACTGGTGAAGGTATGGAAAAGAAACAGGACGATTTTGCCGACGAAGTAAGCAATATGTTTAAAAAAGACTGAGCTAATACTTTGTGACTCTCGGATATTTCTGATAAAGTTATGTAATTTTAGATAAATATAAGATAGCTGGTGAATAAAATGTGGGCAGAACCGATATATAAAAGAGTAGTTTTAAAGTTAAGCGGTGAAGCCTTAGCCGGCGAGGCTGGCTATGGCATTGAGCAAGATATGCTTAACTTTGTTGCCAAGCAAATACAGGAGCTAAGAGACTTGGGGGTAGACGTTCTCGTGGTAGTAGGCGGCGGGAATATCTGGCGGGGTATTGCCGGCTCCCAAAAGGGTATGGATCGTGCTACGGCAGACTATATGGGTATGTTAGCTACGGTAATGAATAGCCTGGCCTTGCAAAGCGCTTTAGAAAATATCGGTATCTATACCAGGGTTCAGTCCGCTATAGAGATGCGGCAAATTGCTGAGCCATATATCCGTAGAAAAGCGGAACGCCATTTGGAAAAAGGTAGAGTAGTGATTTTTGGAGCCGGAACGGGTAATCCCTATTTTTCCACTGACACTACAGCTGCCTTACGAGCCGCCGAATTGGAGGCTGACGCAATACTTATGGCTAAGAAGGTAGACGGCGTTTATAATGCTGACCCCAAAACTAACCCGGATGCGAAAAAGTTCGATAAATTATCCTTTATGGATATTATTGAAAAAGAACTGGGGGTTATGGATTCTACTGCCGCTTCTCTTTGTAAGGATAATAGAATTCCCATTATTGTATTTAATATTAACATTGACGGTAATATACGCAAGGCCGTATTAGGCGAAAACGTCGGTACAGTCGTTGGAGGTGAACTCAATGATTAAAGACTATTTAGCGGATGCTGAAGAACGTATGGGCAAAACTGCCGAAGCCTTAAAGAGAGAACTAGCTACTTTACGAGCAGGAAGGGCTAACCCCTCCCTCTTGGATAAAGTTGAAGTTGAGTACTATGGGGTGATGACGCCCCTTAACCAAACCTCCAATGTGTCTGCCCCAGATAGCAGGACTATTGTGGTGCAGCCTTGGGATAAAAGTACTCTTAAAGCCATTGAAAAAGCTATTTTAAGTTCCGATTTGGGTTTAAATCCCAATAACGATGGTACTGTGGTGCGTATTTCCATTCCGCCTTTAACTGAGGAAAGAAGAAAAGAATTGGTTAAGGTCGTGAAGAAAAAAGGTGAAGAAGCCAAAGTTGCGGTACGTAATATTAGAAGAGATTTGATTGAAGATTTAAAGAAATTAGAAAAAAATCATGAGGTCTCGGAAGATGATTTAAACCGTGGTTTGGAGGAAGCCCAAAAGGTGACGGAAAAGGGCATCAAGCGCCTAGATGAAATCATAGCCGCTAAAGAAGCGGAAATTATGGAAGTTTAAAGTTGAGTCTCAATGCTTTAGCATTTTTTGACTAAATTAATAAGGGAGGTGTAGAGAAAATGTATAAAATTACTGATGAATGCACCGCTTGTGGCACCTGCTGTGACGAATGCCCCAGCGAAGCTATCAAAGAAGGCGACATTTATGAAATCGACCAGGATGTTTGCACCGAATGTGGCACCTGCATCGATTCTTGCCCCAACGACGCTATTATTGAAGAATAATTATTATGCTTGAAACCCCCTGAATTTAGGGGGTTTCTTTCTCTTTAAAAATAGCTAAGAGTCTTAATTTTTGCAGAGTTTTTTGCCAGTTAGTTAGAATTGTTCAGACAGTTCTTTAGCTGGATTAAATTTTTTGTAAAAATTTTGATTTTACTTTATCCCTTTCTTTAAGAAAGGGGTTTTTTGTTTGCCAGATGAGCTAAAATAGTATATAATAGACCCATGGATAAAGAAAGTATTTTACCAAAACTGGATAGGAATAACATACCGCGCCATATAGCAATAATTATGGACGGAAACGGTCGTTGGGCGAAGATGCGCCATATGGCGAGAATTAAAGGTCATGTGGCAGGTACGAGAATTATTAAGAACCTCATAAGGAAATCTAGCGATTTAGGCGTGGAGGTTCTCACCCTTTACTGCTTTTCCACAGAGAATTGGCGTCGGCCTTTGGCAGAGGTTAATTTTTTAATGGACTTAATTCGCGGTTATCTACAACGGGAAGCTGAGGATATGGTAGCCGAGGGCGTGCATTTAACGCATATTGGTGATTTGGAGCCTGTGCCGGCTAAGGTTAAAGCAGAGTTCGAGCGGGTAGAAGCTTTAACAGCCGAGTGCCGGAAAATTACCTTGAATATAGCGATAAACTATGGCAGCCGCCAGGAGATTCTCAGAGCGGCAAAAGCCGTGGCAGAGGATTACAGCAGTGGTAAATTAAGCTTGGACACTTTGGATGACGCTACCTTTTCCCAATACCTGGAAACCGCTGGATTGCCTGACCCGGACTTATTAATTCGTACTTCTGGTGAGCAACGCCTCAGTAATTACTTGCTTTGGCAATTAGCTTATACGGAGATTTATTTTACAACGGTAAATTGGCCGGATTTTGATGAAGAGGGATTATACCGGGCTATTTACGATTATCAGAACCGCCAGCGGCGCTTTGGCGGCATATTATAATAAGATTAGGGAGAAAAACGATGTTTAAAACCAGAGTTATCAGCGCGTGTGTGTTTGTACCTCTTATACTCCTGGCTACCTATTTCGGCGGTTGGCTGTTTACGCTGCTTATTGCCTTTGTAGCTGTGGTTGGCGGTTATGAGTTTGGCAATCTTTTAAAGGCTCATGGCTATAGGTTTAGCTTACCCCTTTATGTGATTTCCGCCCTTTGTTTTATTGCTTTTGCTTATTTTGCCGAAGGCTATAACATAATTATCTTAGCCCTAATCTTTTTGCTTCTGGCAGTCCATGGCTTTCTTTTTGTCTTACAGCGCCTCACAATTGAGGAAGCGGCTGTCTCCTTTTTTGGCATTTATTATGTGGCCTTTACCATGAGTACCATGGTTTCTATGCGTATACATATGGAGGGCGGCCTATTTCTGATCCTCCTTATCTTTATTATTCAATGGTTAACAGACAGCGGCGCCTACTTGGTGGGTTCTAACTTCGGCCGGCATAAGCTCATGCCCAAAATAAGCCCGAAAAAATCCGTGGAAGGCGCGGCAGGCGGCGTTGTCGTGGCTGTTATTGCCGCCGTAATATTTAACTTTATTTTCCCGGTCTTACCCTTGGGGTGGCTGATAGCGGTTACAGTGGTCGCCTCAGTTTTAGGGCAAATTGGGGATTTAGTGGAAAGTGCCTTTAAGCGTTGGGCTGGCGTTAAAGATTCCGGAAATCTGATTCCCGGTCATGGCGGCGTTTTGGATCGCTTTGACAGCCTTTTGTTTATCGCGCCGTTTCTCTATATTTTCCTGCTCTTTTATAGCAATTATCTACAATAATTAATAAGCTTAGAGGTGCATTGTGAAAAAGATATGCGTATTAGGTTCAACCGGCTCTATCGGCACCCAAAGTTTGGCTGTTATTTCCTGGTTCCCTGGTGATTTTCAGGTCACCGCTTTAGCAGCTAACGATAATTGGCAATTACTGGCTGAACAAACTCGGAAATTTAACCCCCAAGTTATAAATATCTACAATGAGCAGCATTACCAAGAGTTGAAAGCTGCTTTACCCGATTTTAAAGGCGAAATTCTCTGCGGTGAAAGCGGGCTTCAGGCCGTGGCCGCCCTTGAAGTGGATATGGTAATTCATGGTATTGGCGGTATGGCCGGTTTAGCGCCCCTCCTTGTTACTTTGGCTAAAGGTAACAAGGTAGCCTTTGCCAATAAGGAAAGCTTGGTGACAGCCGGGCATTTGGTGATGCAAGCAGTGGAGGAACATAACACGGTACTGCTGCCGGTGGACAGCGAGCATTCCGCTATTTTCCAATGTTTAATGGGCGGCAAGAGTTCCTTGTCTAAACTGGTGCTCACAGCCTCCGGTGGCCCCTTCCGTGATTATCAGCCCCAGGATATGGCAAATATTACACCAGCTATGGCCCTAAAGCACCCCACCTGGAAAATGGGACCTAAGGTGACAATAGACAGCTCCACCATGATGAATAAAGGCCTAGAGGTTATAGAAGCCCATTGGCTGTTTGATGTTGACTATGACAAGATAGAAGTGCTCATTCAGCCCCAAAGTGTGATTCATTCCATGGTGGCTTTTGCCGATGGTTCCTTTATTGGCCATTTAGGTAAGGCGGATATGCGTATACCAATTCAATTTGCTCTTACTTATCCTGAACGCCGGGCCAATCCCTTAGAGCCCTTGGATTTTGCCGCCTTAGGGCATATAGATTTTTATAGTCCCAATTATGAAGTATTTCCCCTTTTAAAGCTGGCCTACGAAGTCGGGAAAATGGGGGGCACCGCCCCAGCGGTAATGAATTCGGCAAATGAAGTTTTAGTGCATATGTTTTTGGCGGAAAGAATAAAATATACTGATATACACAAATATATTGTAAAGGCTGTGGAAACCCACGAATTTAATCCTGTCCCCAGCTTAGAAGAAATTTTGGCGGCTGCGTCATGGGCGCGGCAATGGATCAATGAGGTGATAGTTTGAGTATTCTGATAACCGTGTTGCTGACCCTCTTAATGTTTGGACTGATAATTTTTGCCCACGAATCAGGACATTTAATTACCGCAAAAAAGTGCGGTATTTATGTAGAAGAATTTGCTGTTGGCATGGGGCCAAAACTCTTTTCCTTTAAAAAGGGTGAAACCCAGTACTCCTTGCGGCTGTTGCCTATTGGCGGTTACTGCAAAATGCCCGGCGAGGATGGAGAAAGCGAGCATCCCAACGGCTTTGATAAGAAATCTGTGCCTCGGCGCATGTTGGTTGTAGCTGGGGGCGCTATATTTAATTTTATTTTCGCCATAATTATTTTTGTAATTGCTTATATGATATTGGGCGCACCGGCTACCTCGCCGATTATTGGTGAAGTTACCGTTGACGGGCCGGCGGCTCAAGTTGGTATTCAGCCTGGGGATACGATAACGTCTATTAACGGTGCTGAGGTAACCACTTGGAACGATGCGGTTGCCCTTATTCAACCCGCTGCGGGCCAGGCCACGGATTTGACTGTATCCCGGGACGGCGAGGAGCTTAGCTTTAATGTTACTCCTATCGCCGCTGAGGGCGGGACCGGTATAATCGGCATCGTCAGGGGCACGGAGCATCTCAATATTTTTGAAGCCATTGGTATGGGCTTTAAGCAAACTTATGATTTAACTAAACTGATTATAGTAACCCTCTTCCAGATGATTACCGGTCAAACGGCGGTAGAGTTAGCTGGTCCCGTTGGCGTAGGGCAAATGGTCGGTCAAGTTGCCGACTATGGTTTCTTTAATTTCCTTATTTTTGTGGCGGCGATTAGCGTAAACCTTGGTGTAGTTAATTTATTACCTCTGCCCGCTTTGGACGGTAGCCGGTTAATCTTTTTAGCTATTGAAGGGTTGAGAGGTCGTCCTGTTAGCTCCCAGGTGGAGGGAACTATTCACTTTGTTGGTTTTATGCTGTTAATGGTTTTAATGGTGGTTATAACCTTTTTTGATGTTAACCGTCTCTTTGGTGCCTAACATGAGAAAGAACACGCGAAAAATTAAAATCGGGGCAGTTGAGGTAGGCGGCGGCGCGTCTATTGCTATTCAGAGTATGAATAATACCAAAACCGCTGATGTAGAACGTACCCTGGAGCAGCTACGGGCTTTAGCTGCCCAAGGGTGTGACATTGGCCGCTTGGCGGTGCCTGATCAGGAAGCCGCCGAGGCCTTAAAAAGAATTATTCCCGCTTCGCCCTTGCCTATAGTAGCTGATATTCATTTTGATTACCGCCTGGCCCTTGCAGCTATAGAAGGAGGCGTTAACGCCCTGCGCATTAACCCCGGAAATATCGGCAGTGAGGCAAAGGTGGTTGAGGTGATAGCCGCTGCTAAAGATCGGGGCATACCTGTGCGTATTGGTATTAACGGCGGTTCCTTGGAAAAAGATTTGCTGGCTAAGTACGGCAGAACGCCGGAGGCTTTAGTGGCCAGCGCCTTGGGACAGGTAGCTATTTTTCAGCGCCATGGCTTTGAAGATATTAAAATTTCGGTAAAGTCCTCCTCTGTTACGGAAACTGTGGCAGCTTATCGGCTTTTGAGCCAAAAGGTGGACTACCCCTTGCACATAGGGGTAACTGAGGCCGGCACCCTTTTAAAAGGCAGTATAAAATCGGCCTTAGGCATTGGCTTGCTTTTAAGCGAGGGGATTGGCGATACTATTCGGGTTTCCCTCACTGGGGATCCCATCAACGAGGTTATTGTTGCTAAAGAAATATTAAAGGATTTGGGCCTGAGAAAAGAAGGCTTAGAAATAATTTCCTGTCCCACTTGCGGTCGCACCAAGGTTAACTTGGAAAAAATGGTAGCAGAGGCGGAAAAAGAGTTAGAGGGGTTAAAATTAAAAAGACCCTTAACAGTGGCTGTTATGGGCTGTGAGGTTAACGGCCCCGGCGAGGCACGGGAAGCTGATTACGGCATTGCCTGCGGCAAAGGTCAAGGGTTACTTTTTAAAGAAGGCAAAATTCTGGGAAAATTCCCGGAAGCCAATATAGTTAAAGAACTAGTAGCGGAAATTAGGAGGAATGAGCAGTGAGATATAGTAAAATGTTTGCGCCCACTTTACGGGAAGTACCGGCAGAAGCTGAAATTATCAGCCACAAATTAATGTTGCGCAGCGGCATGATGCGAAAGGTGGCCTCCGGCATATACACCTATTTACCTTTAGGTTGGCGTACTATAGCGAAAATTAGCGATATCATCAGGGAAGAGATGGATAATAGCGGCGCCCAAGAGCTGATGTTTCCCATTGTGCAGCCTGCGGAGTTGTGGCAAAAAAGCGGACGTTGGGACGTTTACGGCGCCGAGCTGTGGCGGGTTAAGGATCGCCATGGCCGCGACTTCTGCTTAGGACCCACCCATGAGGAAGTAATATCCTCTCTGGTGGCCGGAGAAGTAAAATCCCATAAACAGTTACCTTTGATGTTGTATCAGCTACAAAATAAATATCGTGATGAACGCCGCCCTCGTTTCGGTCTGATTCGGGGCCGGGAATTTATCATGAAGGACTGCTATAGCTTTGATAAGGATGACGCTGGCCTGGACGTAAGCTACCGTATTATGTATGACGCTTATATGCGTATATTCCAGCGTTGCGGTTTGGACTTCCGTCCGGTGGAAGCGGACAATGGCGCCATAGGCGGCAGCAGCTCCCATGAATTTATGGTTTTGGCGGCCAGCGGTGAAGCGGAAATACTCTATTGTGATAAATGTGATTATGCTGCCAACACGGAAATAGCCCAAACTTCGGACAAGCCACAGGTAGTTGACGGGGAATTGGGAGCTGTAGAAAAGGTTTTAACGCCCAACTGCGGCACTATTGACGAAGTGGCGGAGTATTTGCATTTACCGACTAAACAAACGATGAAGGCGCTGTGCTATACCGCTGATGGTGAAGTGGTGGCTATCTTTATCCGGGGCGACCGCCGGCTCAATGAGGTTAAGACCCAGAATTACTTGGGGGCCAAAACTTTCTATATGTCTACTGAGGCGGAATTGGCTGACGCCGGTTTGGTTAAAGGTTACATTGGACCATTGGGGCAAAAGGTCAAGGTGCTTGTAGACAGTGAGATAGCAGCTGGTAAAAACCTCTGTTGCGGCGCTAATGACCAGGGCTATCACCTGATAAATGTTAACTACGAGCGTGATTATCAAGGTGAAATCGGCGATTTCCGCATTATTGAGCCAGGGGAGGGTTGCCCCCATTGCGACGGTATTCTCCGGAGCGCTAGAGGTATAGAGGTTGGCCAGGTATTTAAGCTTGGTACCAAGTATAGCGTTTCTATGGAGGCTAATTATTTAGATGAGGACGGTAAGGCTAAGCCCATGGTTATGGGCTGCTACGGTATTGGCGTCGGGCGTACCATGGCTGCGGCTATTGAACAGAATTATGATGACGATGGTATTGTCTGGCCCTTGGCCATTGCCCCCTACCAAATTATAATTGTGCCTGTCAGTGAAAAGAGTGAGACTCAGATGACCGCTGCTACCCAACTGTACCAGGATTTGCAAGCCGCTGGCTATGAGGTTATCTTCGATGACCGCAATGAAAGGGCAGGGGTTAAGTTTAAAGACGCTGACCTTTTAGGTATACCCCTCCGCATTACTGTGGGTGATAAAAGCTTGGCCAAGGGCGAACTGGAATACAAGATACGCCGGGGCGGCGTCAGTGGCGTTATAAAAGTGGAAAACGCTGTGGCGGAGATTGGCGAGCTAATTAAGACAATTAAATAAAAGTCAGGCGATGGGTTTATTTGCTGCTATAGCGGCGGTATTCATGTTTAACAAAAGACGGACTAACACCTTTAGGTTGGTCCGTCTTATTTGTTGTAGCTTATTGAGGGCCTGTATTATCGGCGCTAATAGCGCTAATTTTAGTAACAGAAAAAATAAATTAAAAAATCTGAGCGGAAAACAACAAATTGTTGACGCTCAGATTTTTTTACATAAATTTAGGGTATAAAGCCTCTGTATCGCTAAATTTCAAGGAGCGCATAATTGCTTCTCCCTCCTGAACAATTTGGGTTTCGCAATCCGCCGGATAGATGAAGGACATATAGAGGCGTATGCCCTCGTTGGGGTGAACTACAGCCATTTCGCCGCAGTAAGCGTCTTTTCCCTTGCTAAAGGTGCATAAATAAGCGGCGCTTGTATAGCCGCCTATTGAGCCTTCCGCCGGCCCCTCTGTAACTGTAAAATCCGGAAATTTTTCCGTGTTGGCGGCGATGAATTTATTCGCCGCCGCAGTGGGGGTAAGGTAATCATAACCGCCAACTTCCAGATTTAGTTCTATGGTGCAATCGTATTCGGCATTGACTAGGGTTAGGGACGTTTTATCCGTATCATAAACTTGCCATAGCCCTTGCACATCTAGGCTGTAATTGTCTTGCGGATGCTGGTAGGTAAATTCTGCCGCTTTAGTTTTATTCTCTAGGGTAGGCATAGTGTTGGCCAAGATGATTAATAGGACAATTAAACATAACCAACCAGCAATTATTAGCTTTTTTTTCACTGCTTTTTTCCTTATATTCTTATATTTGCCGTTTGAGCATACTGGCGGCAATTTCGCTGAACGCCTGTTTTACATCGCCGGGGGGCAATTTATCCAGACATTTTTGTGCTTTTTGGGTGTATAATTGGGCCAGGGAGCGGGAGTATTCGATGCCCTGGGCTTGTTTGACAATCTCTAATACTATTTTCACATCAGTGTCGTCCCGCTGTTCTTTGGCAAATATTGACTTTAAAGTGTCGATATCAGCGCTACGGGTGGCAGTATATATTAAGGGTAAAGTCATGGTGCCTTCTTTGATGTCCCCGCCTAATACCTTACCAAATTTCTCAGCTTCAGGGCTGTAGTCGAGAATATCATCGGTAATTTGAAAGGCCATACCAAGATTTTCCCCAAAATCCCGCAAAGTGGTTACAATTTCTGGGCTGGCGTCGCACAAATAGGCCCCCATTTCACAGCTAGCGGAAAGCAAAAGGGCGGTTTTTTCTTTGATTCTTTCCAAGTAATTATTTACGTTGGTTTCAATGCCGCCTTTAGCCCTGAGCTGGCATATCTCGCCATGACACATAGCTAAGGCTGTGTTCGCCAAGGTATCATTGATTTTTTTACTGTGGTAACGGGCCACTAAGCTCATAGCTTTAGCTAGAAGGTAATTGCCAGTATAAACTGAGGTTTCATTTCCCCATTTGGCTTTTACTGTAGGGTTATTACGGCGTATTAAAGCGCTGTCCACTACATCGTCATGTACTAAGGTGGCCATATGGGTGATTTCCAAAGCCATAGCCATGGGGGTAAGCTTTGCCCTGTCATAGTTGCCAAACAGTCCGCCCAAATAAACAAGTCCGGGACGCAAGCGCTTGCCGCCGCTTTTGTGCAGGTGCAAGGCAGCGACGGTAAGTTGCTTATGTTCAGCCTCTAAAAAGAGGCTGATTTCCTTATCTAAAGCTTTGATAGCTGATTTTATTTCTCTTAAATAGGGGGATTTCATACCCGCAACGAAAAGCTGTTCCAATGTTTTCTCTCCCATCCTTAATTATATATTATATGACATATCTCGTTGCAATGCAACAATGTTTGCGCCTCTGTAAACATGGAACGGATATATTTACCAATATCTAATTTAGCCGTTCCTTTCGTCTCCAACCCCTTAATTTTACTTCCCGTCAGTATTTCCGACACTCTGACGTCGAATAAACTAAAAAAGTAATAATTGATTATTAGCTAATATATGATATAATTAAATGCAAAGGAGGACGTGCTTATGCGGAAAAAATTTACAGTTGCCATAGTGGCGCTCATTATTTTAGCTTTTAGCTCAACTGCTCTGGCGGCTGGTTACAGTGATGTAAAATCTAAAGACTGGTACTATCAATCTATCACAGCTCTATCTGGCCAAAACTATATTAACGGTTATCCTAATGGTAAATTTTTACCCAATAAAAATATTACCAGGGAAGAATTTGTCACTATATTAGCCAAAGCCTCAGGTGAGGATTATAAAGCTTTTAACGCTACATTTTCAGATGTTGCCACCTCGCTTTGGTCTTATCATCAAATAGGTTGGGCTGCTGAACGTGGTATAACTTCCGGTCGGGGCAATAATAAATTTGCTCCAACCGCTACTATTACCCGGCAGGAAATGGCAACTATGATTTACCGCTATAAAAACTATAAAGGCGAGGCTCCAGCCATAACTGCCCAGCCTTATTATTCCGACCGCGCCACAATTAGCGAGTACGCTCAAACTCCGGTTCAAGCACTATATTCCTATGGCGGCGTAAGCGGCATGGGTAATAATAAATTTGAACCCACGGCCCTCTCTACCAGGGCGCAGGCCGCGCAAATAGTTTACAGCAGCCTCATTCTCAACGATAGACAGCGCACCACGGTATTTGCCAAAAACTTTATCGGTTTCAGGTTTGTTAAAGGCGGTACCACCCCGGAAGGCGGTTTTGACTCCGCTGGTTTTGTGAAATATGTTTACGCCCAATTCGGCGTTCAACTCACTGGCGACGATCCGGAGCTCATGACCCAGGGACGGGAGGTGCCATATTCCGGGCTTAATATGGGGGATATGGTTTGCTTTGGGGGCGATGTACCTCATGTAGGTATTTATATTGGCAATAACCAATTTATTCATGCTGCCAATTCAGATGTAGGGGTTGTCATCACCAATATAACAGGATATTATAGTAAATATTTTAAGTACGGTCGGCGGTTATTCGACCACTAATAATTATAATTAATAGTAGGGCTGAGGTATTTTACCTCAGCCCTACTGCTGTTTTTAAAAATTTTATATTGTTTTTTCTTTCCCTGCGGGTTATTCAAATATAGCCAGGATTTCCCGTATCTCTTTATCCAGTCCCAATTTGTTTGCTGCTGCCAAGGCGCTGTCTTGGGCTGGCTTGAGATCCAGCGTAAAACCATAGCGGTATTGCCCCCAAATAAGACTAAGATAATGGGCGCAATCGCGGTATAGACTTATCTCAGCATCGCTATATTTGCCTTCCTCCGCCCCTTTACGGGCCGCTAAATCTAAAATGCCACCTAAATCAGCCTCTATGATTTTTTGGCAAAGCTCCGGGTCAGCCCCAGCGGGATCCTTAATGGCCTGCCTCTGAAACCAGGCCTCATTGTAGCGCACTATGATAGCGGCTATTTCGGTGAAGATATCCTCCTCCTCCCTATTTTCATTGGATTCCAAGATTTTATAGGCTGCGGAGTAAAAAAGGTCGCCAAATAGAACCGCTGCTGCGTTATGCTGAGAGTCTTTGTTCTTAACCTCGCCATGACACTCTCTGGATAGCCAAAAAAACAGTAAAGCGGCGCTGAGCAACTCCTGCTCCTCTGTCCTCTCCTGCAGTGGCAGTAGGGCAATAAGCGGTAAAATGTCCTTCTCCTCTAAATTAGGGCTAGCTTTTAGTCTGTCTTTGGCTTCGGATTCGTAGGCAATACAAATATTGCGTATTTTTGTTGCTGTAGTTTGTAAATTCATCATGACACTATTTTAACATAAATAATACTAAAAAGAAATAAGCCTTCTCAATGAATCTGAAAAGGCTTATTATTTCTTAATACTATGGGGTAAAATAAAAATCCCTCCTTTAATAATTCACCGCCGTAGTCAAATCTGGGATATTTCGGCCACGTTTAATTTCCATGGCTTTCACATCTTGCGCTTCAAACATCTGTTCCAGATAGTTACAAGCGTCCCAGGGATCCACGTTTTCGCCACAGGTAAAAACGTCAACAGCGGCGTAACCCAATTCTGGCCAAGTATGAATAGCCAGGTGAGACTCGGAAATTACCACCACGCCGCTAACGCCCTGGGGGCTGAATTTGTGAAAAACAAATTCACGGATTTCGGCTCCGGCTTCCAGTGCGGATTTACACATAATTTTTTCGACTTTTTTCACATCATTCAATAATTCGAATGTGCAACCATAAAATTCCGCCAATATATGGCGACTTGCTGCTTCCAATTATCCAATCCCCCTCCCAAAATTCTCACTAAAATCCTATTAACTACAGAAAAATGCAAGTATTATTTTAACACAAAATGCGGAATTGTCAATAGGTAAAGCGGCGTAAATTTCGAGTAAGACCCGTAATTTACGCCGCTTTTTGGAGTGTGCCCTTTCTGGTTATTGGGGTGGTGTTAGGGTAAATTCCTCATTGATGTCATAAAACTTAATTACCAATGCTAAGGTATTAGTTTCATTATTTTTGGCCGTAGCTTTAATGTGGGTTTTAACAATTTCTTTAGATTTTGCGTCAACAGCTATTTCGTAAACAAAGTTTGTATAGTATTCGCCGGCAATATGAACGGTATTATCCAGTGCTAGCCTGTAGCTGTGAATTATTTGCCCGTGTTCTACATCTTTGCCTATATACTCCTCGCGGCCATCTGGGGTGAAAAGAAAGTTGGTTTCCGGTAATATTTCCATGAGGAGGAGGGGATCGTCTGTCAGCGGGCTGTTCTCCAGTAAAAGCCACTGTTTGGTGGCGCTGTTATAGCGGTAATGAGTGTCGGCAAATTGGTACATTTCCAATTCTGTGTTCATTATTTCGCCCCAAACATGAATATTTTTGTCTTTATCCTTCTCACCAGCTATGGAAGTTTTGGCCTTATTGTAGTTATTGAGTTGTAATTCCGAAACTAGGGAAAAACGGTAAGTTTCCCGGTGGGATAAATTATTGAGTGCCGTTTCCAGTAACGTCTCAGTATCAACCCTAGTATCCTTATAATAGTCGTAAGCCATAATGCCGCCGGTCACCATTAGGGCCAAAAATATAAGCAGTAAAACACTTCTTATCAGCGTTGTCTTTTTCATTATCTCACCTCTGTAAAACTTATGACAGAAGCGTAGAGATATTCCATTTGACAAAAATATAACCTTTGTATATAATAGGATTATAAAGGCTGAGAAGAAGACAGTAACTTTAGGAATTTTTGCAGAGAGGGTGTTGGTAGCTGAAATGCACCTATTAATTGCTAAAGCGAACACCGCTTCGGAGCTGCTTCCCTGAATAGAGTAGGGGAGGACGTTGATTCCGTTATAATCATTGAGTGGAAATTAATTTTCAAAAGAGTGGAACCACGGGTAAAGACTCGTCTCTTAAGAGGCCTGTCTTTTTTATTGTCTTAACAGGAGGTATAAAATATGAGTTTTCAGATTACATTGCCAGACGGTAACACTAAAACGTATGACGCTCCGGTAAGCGTGTGGGAAATTGCCGACGGTATTAGCCATAAATTAGCGAAAAACGCTTTAGGCGGCCTGGTAAATGATGAGGTTGCCGAGCTGAACGCCAAAGTGGCTAACGACGCCAATGTCCGAATTTTAACTTGGGAGGATGCGGAAGGTCAGGATATTTTCCGCCATAGCAGCTCTCATCTGATGGCTGAGGCTATCCAAAACCTTTACCCGGGTACTAAGTTCGGTATTGGCCCTGCCATTAAAGACGGCTTTTATTATGATTTTGACTCGCCTCACACCTTTACAGAAGAGGATTTTCCCAAAATTGAAGCTGAAATGGCTCGGTTGGCGGCTGAAAAAAGCGAATTTCAACGCAGTGTGGTTTCCCGTGCCGAGGCTCTGGAGTATTTTGCCGCTAAAGGTGAGATTTATAAAGTCGAGTTAATCAATGATTTACCGGAGGACGCGGAAATCAGCACCTATAAGCAAGGGGACTTTTTGGACCTGTGTGCCGGACCCCACCTGCCATCCACGGAAAAGATTAAAGCTTTTAAAATAATGTCCATTGCCGGCGCTTATTGGCGGGGCAGTGAAAAGAATAAAATGCTGCAACGCATCTATGCCACCTCTTTTCCGAAGAAAGCTCAACTAGATTCATACCTCAATATGTTAGAGGAGGCAAAAAAACGCGATCACCGTAAATTAGGCCAGGAATTAGAGCTTTTCACCATTATGGAGGAGGGGCCTGGTTTTCCCTTTTTCTTACCCAAGGGTATGATTTTACGTAATGAACTGGAAAATTACTGGCGGGAAATTCATACAGCCGCCGGCTATGCTGAAATTAAAACGCCGATGATTTTGAACCGTTGTCTCTGGGAACAGTCTGGTCACTGGCAAAATTATAAGGATAATATGTACTTTACCCAGATTGACGAGACGGATTTTGCCATCAAGCCCATGAACTGCCCCGGTTCTATTCTGGTCTACAAAAACTCCTTACATAGCTATAGAGATTTGCCGGTGCGTATGGGTGAATTGGGCTTGGTACACCGCCATGAAAAAAGCGGCGCTCTTCACGGCCTTATGCGCGTCCGCTGTTTTACTCAGGATGACGCTCATATCTTTATGCTGCCTACCCAGATTAAAGATGAAATCAAGGGTGTTATTGCCTTAATTGACAGTGTCTATAAACTTTTTGGTTTTGAATACCATTTAGAACTTTCCACTAAACCGGAAAAAGCCATGGGCTCTGATGAAATTTGGGAAATGGCTACCAACGCTTTGCGGGAAGCATTGGAGGAAGAAAATTTACCATATCAGGTCAATGAGGGCGATGGCGCTTTTTATGGGCCCAAAATAGACTTTCATCTTACGGATTGCCTGGGCCGTACTTGGCAATGCGGTACCATACAGTTGGACTTCCTGATGCCGGAAAAATTTGATATTCACTATATTGGCGAGGATGGGGAAAAACACCGCCCTGTTATGATTCACCGGGTAGCCTTTGGCAGTATCGAGAGGTTTATCGGCATATTAACTGAGCATTTTGGCGGCGCCTTTCCCACTTGGCTCTGTCCCGTACAGGTGCGCCTAATGTCCATTACGGATAAACAGTTGCCCTATATTGAAGAAATTTGCCGGAAAATGCAGGCCCGTGGCATTCGAGCTGAGGTTGATTCCCGCAATGAAAAGATTGGCTATAAGATTCGGGAAAGTCAAAAGATGAAAATTCCTTATTCTTTGGTAGCGGGAGATAAGGAAATGGAGGCAGGCACCATTGCTTTGCGCCGTTTGGGCCAAGGTGATTTAGGGGCCGTGAGCGTCGACGAGCTTATCGACAACATAGTGGCTGAAATTAAGGAAAGAAAAAATCCTTGACAAATAGGTTTATAAAGTATATACTATTTAGGTAATAAAGTAGAAGCATCCGCTTCTCACCCAGCGATAGTCTTGCTGCGGTTAATATTCTTAGATTTATTAGATATATCTATGTGTATTAAGCGGATGTTTTCATCCGCTTAATTTTTTGGGTAAAACCCAAGGAAAGTTTTGGAGGTGACAGCCATTTTTAAGGAATTGCGCATCAACGAACAAATTCGCGTACCCGAGGTGCGCCTAATCGGTTCCGACGGAGAACAGCTCGATGTGGTATCTATTAAAGAAGCCCAAAGAATGGCCCATGAAAAGGGCCTGGATTTAGTAGAAATAGCTCCCAAGGGTAAGCCGCCGGTATGTAAAATCATGGATTATGGTAAATACCGTTTTGAGCAAAGCAAGCGGGAAAAGGACGCTAAGAAAAATCAAAGGGTAATAGCATTAAAAGAAGTTAAGCTGCGTCCTAATATTGAAGATCATGATTTTGAAACCAAAGCTAAAAATGGCGAGCGTTTCCTTAAAGACGGTAACAAGGTAAAGGTTACCATAATGTTCCGCGGTCGGGAGATAACCCACCCAGATCTGGGCCGGGTGTTATGTCAAAGAATGGCTGAACGTTTAAGTGAAATTTCCAGTGTGGAAAAACCCGCTAAAGTAGAGGGTAGAAATATGACAATGATATTGGTTCCCAAACAGAACTGACAAAAGGAGGACATCATAATGCCTAAGATGAAAACCCATCGTGGTTTGGCAAAAAGAGTTAAAGTTACCGGTACTGGTAAAGTAAAAAGATCCAAAGCTTATAAAAGCCATATCTTAAACAAAAAGAGCGCCAAGAGAAAAAGAAACCTCAGAAAGAGCGGTTTGGTTTCCGATTCCAATATGCGTCAAGTAAAAAGAATGTTGGGTATAGGTTAAGAGAAAGCGAGGACTAAGAAAATGAGTAGAGTAAAACGCGGTGTGGCCAAACATGCCCGCCATAAAAGAGTTTTAAAATTAGCTAAAGGTTATAGAGCCTCATATTCTAAACTTTATAGAGTTGCTAAGCAGCAAACTGTACGTTCCGGCGCTTACGCCTTTGCTCATCGCCGTAAGAAAAAAGGTGATTTTAGAAGACTGTGGATTACCCGTATTAATGCTGCAGCCAGAATGAACGATATTTCTTACAGCCGTTTAATGAACGGTTTGAAAAATGCCGGCGTTACTGTTAATCGCAAGGTCTTGGCTGACGTAGCTGTAGCTGATCCCGCGGCTTTCACCAGTTATGTGGAAATAGCTAAAGCCAACTTAAAATAAATAAAGCGCAATTATTAAGGAACAGCTGTACAAGCTGTTCCTTTTATATTATAGAGGAGGTGGGTGACTTTGGGATCAAGAATAAGGTAGAAGATGATAATAGTTTATTATCTATTTTTAATAAAAACAAAAATATGCTATATGCTGTAGCAATGGATATTGTTCATGATAACTTTTATGCTGAAGATATTCTTCATGACGTATATGAGGGTATATTTAAACAGGGAGATAAATTCACCTCCATCCCCAATGAAAAAAGAGCGTCGTATTTATATGTTTCTGTGAGAAATGCAGCGATAAATTATTGTAATAAAAGAAAACGGGAGAATAATACAAGGGAAGAAAATGCACTGGCATTGGTTGGCGATGAAAATGATCCAATATCAGTGGCGGTTATTTCTGCTGAATGTATGAAAAGTATTATGAAAGCAATCAAAGAACTTGACGAGAAATACAGTATAGTGTTGATCTTAGATATATATTATGATTTTAGTGATGAGGAAATTGCAGAGCTGTTATATATCTCAACCAATGTTGTTCGCGTGAGACGCTATAGGGGACGAAAAGCATTAAAAATAGCTCTTATGGAAGGTGGTTTTGCAAATGTCTAAAAAAAATAATTATGTTTCGCGTGAGATTTTGGATTCTCTATGCTATGACGCCATTGAAGGGGATTTAGAGGAAGAGATGTTGCACTATCAGAAAATGTCTGAGGAAAAACAATTGTATCCATCGGCAAATTTAGATGAACGTATTAATGTGATAAATAGACAAATAAGCTAAGACATGAAAAGAAAGAAATGTGGCAAAAAGATTTTGTTGGTCGCGTGTTTTGTCATTGCATTCTCCCGAAAAATATTTCGGGAGAATTTTTAATAAAATTGGGAAAATTTTGTAATGTTTTTTCATTTATAGAGTCTAATTAGTAAGGACAATAAAATTAACTAAAAAAGGAGATAAATGAAGAAGTTTTTAGTAATGTTATTAATGTTTACTCTTGTTTTTGGATTAACGGTACCAACTTACGCTATGGAATCAAGAGAACAAAAGAAGATACTGAGGAGATAACACCTTATGCTTTGATAATCAATAGAGATGACTTAATATGTGCATCAATGTCGGGAAACACTGTTTCCGCTGCTATATTTACCCAAGGGAAAACCAATGTAACAAAATCTTATGTTCGCATTGACCTATGTAGAAAAACTGGTGGCGCCTTCTCCTATACCCTATGGAAAAGCGGCACTTTAAAGCCTGCTGTAATTGCATTACAAAAAATATTTTAACCGCTTAGATTAGGTTATTGTGCCGCTCATCAGTAAAACAGCAGGAATGATAGTAAAGGGAGGAGATGATAAGATATTCTTTTACCATATCAGATTTGGGTAAGAGCTATTGAAGGTAAAAAGATACCTACATACTTGGAACAACGAACAAGGATAACTTCTTTACAGAAGTTCTCATAGCGATATTTTATTGCCTAGGTTCAGTAGCAGTTTTTTCTTGCATCATCATGTCACTTTTTACTTTAACTATTATGCTATTTTGGGGAAAGAAGAGAAATTATATTTAAAAAGGGGTTTATTGTAAAATCAAATTTAGCACATAAAAATCCAGAGTGAAAGGATTTCTTTTAGAATAGAGTTACCACGAATTGACATCAGATTAAGTTATTTGAACCATGTTATAATGACGATTCTACTTATTTGAATCCAGATTAAAAAAACAATTTTATAATACTAATTATATGAAAGACAAAGGTGGGCCTATGAAGAAAAAGCTAGTCATAAATATTTTAACAATCATTGCAATTTTGACCTTGGTATTTGGTCAATTTATTCTGGTCTTTGTTAAGGA
Organism: Peptococcaceae bacterium; assembly: GCA_019415505.1. Taxonomy (GTDB): domain Bacteria; phylum Bacillota; class Dehalobacteriia; order UBA7702; family UBA7702; genus Cryptoclostridium. The sequence continues at coordinate 35,280 of DXZC01000002.1, forward strand.
GATCTTTCATATCCCGGTGAATGAACAATTTCATTTTGTTGTTCAAGTGATACTTTTTGTTTATACTGCCCTGCTTATGATATACATTGTTTTTTTCTTCAGTATAGAGGAAAAGAACAGCAAGCTTATCTGCACTAGGCAGCGAACAAAGAAAAATATTTTTTTCATTATTGGCACAGAGATGTTTATAGTAATGATGGCCTTTCTTTTGTATATTCTTAATTATCATGTAGAGAGCAGCAGCGCTTTATTGCCGTCAACGCTGGTGGGGGTTCTTGCCATTGCCTATGTAGTTGTTATGGTAGGTTCCTTGGGTTTAGGAATTTCACATCACAACGAGGATATTTAAGTAATTGGATAATATAAGGAGAAAAGTTGAAGGGAAAATATATAGCATATCTAAAAATATTATTCTTAGCCCAATGAGATGATATATCCGTAAATTTATAGTTTTCCCCAAACGCTACCACTACAAGGGCCATGATGGTGACTGTATTATATAATGTCTGCGATGGTTCCCCATATTACGCCGGGAGTTCCTTTAACGATGTTTCCTCAAGTGCATACTACCGGGACGCTGTATATTGGGGCAAAGCTAAAGGAATCGTAAATGGAATCAATAGTACCCAATTTGCACCAAACACTAATGTGACAAGGGAACAAATAGTGACATTTCTTTATCGTTTTGCACAAACCTATGGTTACAGTACCGCTGTGTCGGGGAGTTTGAATGGATTTTCTGACAGAGGTCAGGTTTCTTCGTATGCACAAACTCCCATGAAGTGGGCTATTGGCAAGGGTATTATTACAGGCAGGACTTCAACTACCTTAGTACCTCAGGGAGCAGCATCTAGAGCTGAAGTTTCTACTTTCGTTCATCGCTTTATTTCCAAACTCATGTAGCGGCTAAAATAGTAAAAGGTAATTAAAGATTTCTAGGCATAAGCCGTAGAAAACCTACTACTGCTTATACCGAATAAATAAATATAGTATGGATAGAAAGGTGAAATCGCATGAAAGAGGTGCTGTTGATCTTATTAATGATACCTCTTGTTATTTTTTTATGGCGGTTGCCATATGTGTTGATTATCATCGTTTTTGACAGCCTGAGGTGGGAGAATTAGGGTCTGATTATCACTGATATTATTTTTTGTATATATAGTTTTGGACTTAAACGAAGCGAAAAAAGAGAACTCTATGGATAATAGGCACGGAGATGTTATCGTCTGTGATTGCTCTTTTGGTTTATGTCTTGAATCATCCACAAATGGAGCCGCCTTTTCCGTAATTTCCCCAGGTATTTGTTTGCCTATACTGCAATGACCCCGGTTGTCTTACTGGTTGCTTTGGTAAAATCAATCACAGAGCATTTTAGAAAAAATAAAAAGTAAAAACCAATGATATCAAGGATATTGTAAATACAAAGATGATCAGCACAATTTGATTTATTAGATACTGGTAATAGTCTTAATTTTGATACAGAAAAGGCAGAATTAAAAAAATATTCGTGGAGTTGAAGGAATCTCTGTATTACGTGAAGATTTTGACGGAGTAATATGCTATAATTTGGACCGATGTAAATTATACAATTAATCTTTACGGAGATTTTATGAGACCACAAACTATGATAAGATATTAAAAAGTATGGCAAAGACAGTTACCTATGAAAATAATAGTATTATTGAAGTATTCTCCCGAAAAATATTTCGGGAGAATTTTTAATAAAATTGGGAAAATTTTGTAATGTTTTTTCATTTATAGAGTCTAATTAGTAAGGGATCAACAAGGGAACAACATAGACCAAAATTGTCAAGTCGGTGCCAATAAAAATGGGAGCTTTAAAGTAAGAGTCATGGGCGTATATTCCGGCGCCCCACATCCTTATGTTTTCACCATACTGGTTAATAAACTCATAGGAATGTGAAGTATTATAGGAGCATAAACCAGAAACTGTGACAATCAGCAATAACAGTATGATTAGTAGGTTTAAAAGATTAAATATTGATTTTGTTTTACTCATTGTTTTTGCTTCCCTGGGGGTAAGTTGCAAAACAGCTGAGTAGTTTTTTTAGGCTATAAACTAAACTGTCAATTTCCGTATCAGAAAACGCGGCAAATAATTTATCGGCTTCTCTCGCAGTGGGCTCATCATTTTCGGCAAAATACTGGTATGTCTTTTCTGTCAGCTCTACTTTTAATGCCCGTGCATCCCAGGTCGACTTTGCAATAGTTACATATCCCTTGCTGGCCAATGGCGTCAACATTTTTTTGACATTCTGTCTTGTTGTTCCAACAAACTCGGCAATACTGTTGAGGTTTTTTTCTCGTAGTTCCATTTTAGAAATCATCATTAACAAAAACCACTGCTTAAAGGTAATGTCGGGCAATATGGCATCCCCAAACAATGTTATCTTATTGGCAATTAAAGAAACGTATCCTATGATATAGTCCTCTTTTTCTATTCTGTTCATCTAAATACCTCCAATTATGCAATAGGTTACATATCTATTTTAGGCAACCTATTGCCTAAAGTCAAGGTGCAGTTAGAAAAATTTATTTTTTGCGAGAAAAGTCTAGTAAACGGTTAAACAGGGGGTGTATTATGTCTCTCGTTGCTCACTCGGTGTTTATAAGCCGCCACTAATCTGCCCCACAGCTTATGGTGTTTATAAATCGCCGCTAATCTGCCCCACAGCTTATGGTGTTTATAAGCCGCCGCTGATCTGCCCCACAGTCTATAAGTAATTAAATTTAAAAAGCATGGCCTAATGCCATGCTTTTTTTATATAGTTATACCTTTTCTCAGCGGTACACAACAGCAGTACCGCTGGCTGTCACCATCAGCATGCCATTATCAGCGCCTAAAACCTCGTAATCCAAATCCACGCCAACCACGGCATTGGCGCCTAATTCCTGAGCTCTTTTTTCCATTTCCTGTAAAGCTTCCTCTCTGGCAGCTAGCAGTTCTCCCTCATAGGAATTGCTGCGTCCCCCAAAAATATTACGCACGCTAGCTGTAATATCCTTGAAGATATTGATGCCAGTAATAACTTCGCCAAATACTATGCCCTTATATTCTGTTATTTCCCGGCCTTCGATAGATTGAGTAGTAGTTACTATCATGTTTATTCCTCCTTATAATCAGGTTTTTCTGGTTTAACATAGACTGTGGTTTGTTCAAAATAGATTACCATACCCGGCCTGGCGCCATTTGGTTTCCGCACTTGTTTAACTGCGGTGTAATCTACTGGCACTTTATCAGCTCCCTGGGCCTTGCTATGGTAAGCGGCGGCTGCGGCGGCTCTGATTATCACCTCCGGAGGGATGTCGCGACCTTCGTTGCGCTTAATTATAACGTGGCTGCCGGGGATGTCCTTGGTATGTAGCCAAATATCATCTTTAGCCGCAATTTTCAAGGTTAACTTATCATTTTGTTTATTATTGCGCCCGATTAAAATGGTATGGTCTAAATAAGTAAACTGATGGGGTGGCAAGGCATCGGCAATTTTCTGTTTTTTCCCTTTGGTCTTATTTTTATTCTTGAGATATCCGGAGCTTATTGCTTCTTCCCGTACCACCTCTAAATCTTTAACATTATTGACGCTCTCCATGGTGTAACAGAGATTCTCTAAATAAGTCAGTTCCTCCCTGTTGGTTTCTAGCTGCTTTGCAATGGCGTCTTTGGCTATTTTCGCCTTATTATAACGCCGGAAGTAGCGGGCGGCGTTATCCTGGGGTGATAATTCAGGTCGCAGTTTTATGGTTACTGGTTTTTCCGCCTCGTAAAAATTATTTAATGTGACGCTATCCGCGTGCTGGGGAATTTGGTAGAGGTAAGCTGTGAGTAATTCGGCGTAAAGCCTATATTTATCGCCGCTTATGGCGTCTCTCAGTTCCTTTTCCTGTTTGCTAATTTTGCGGCCCAGCTTGACCTGGGCCTGCTCCAAGGTTTTACAGTAGGCTGCTTTTTGTGAGGTAAAGACGGCCTCCGCCTCGCGCTTATCAAAATACAAGTCCAAGGTTTGGCTCAAGTTGTCGCAGGAAACAAATTCACCTTTGCGGTAAGTTAAGGGTAAAAAGTAAAAATCCTTGGTCTTATGATCCTGCATTACTAAAGTGCCACATGGTTTACTGAAGAGCAAATTTTGGAGGGACTCGTATAGTCTGTGGCATTCATATGCTCCCAGTTCTGCCACGGTCATATCCTCCATTTGACTGATAAACACTATTTCCTGGGCCGCCTGGGGGCTTATTCCCTGAATAACAGTGGTCAAGCCCTGGGCTACCTTGGTATCCATGTCCAAATTAAGGAGTATTTCCCCTAATTCATCCTCTGTAATCAGGAAGGGGTTTGCTTTTTCCTGGGGCGGTGGCGCCATATAGCTTAGATGGGGGAGCACCTGGCGGTAACTGGATACGTTAGAACCATACTGTTTAATAGCGCCTATGATTATTTGCTCTTCTGTTGTGAGAATTATGTTGCTATGCTTACCCATAATTTCCACATATAGTCTTTTTAAGGCGATTTCCCCAATTTCATTGCGGCCCTCTATTGTCAGCTCTGCTATCCTGTCTAGCCCCTTTTGGCTTATCTGCAATATCTTTCCACCTTCTATATGCTTGCGTAAAACCATGGCAAAGGGCGGCGGGCTTTGGGGATTATCCTTAACTGTTGTACTAATGTTTAGCCGGGCGTTTTGAGGGTGGGCTGAAAGCACCAAATTAAAGTTGCCTAAACCGCTTTGGTTTAGTTTAAGAGTTATGGTGTTTTTGTCAGGCTGGTGTACCTTGTTTATTTTTGCCCTGGCCAGGCTGGGTTCGAGTTCTGTTAGTAGTTTATTGAGATAAAGTCCGTCTAAGGGCATAAACATTACCGCCTTTCTAAATCTCATAACATTATAGCATGTTTTAGCTTTAAAGTCATTACCATAGTAACTTTAGCATAATATGAAAAAAGCTATAAAAAACGGAAAGGTGTGAAGGTTTTGCCTGAAAATAATTGGTGTGTTTTATCACCGGAGGAAACGGCAGAAAAACTAAAGACTTATCCCGATTCGGGGTTAAGTCATGGCGAGGCGGAAAGCCGCTTAAAAAAATACGGTAAAAATGTAATAGAAAGTGGCAAAAAGGACAGAATAATATTTGTATTTTTACGACAATTTTGTGATTTTATGGTAATGGTGTTAATGGGGGCGGCTATTATTTCAGCAGCCTGTGGCGAAATGATTGACGCTATGATGATTTTGGCTATTATCCTCCTTAACGGCATTCTCGGCTTTGTCCAGGAGTACAAAGCGGAGAAGTCTTTAGAGGCTCTCAAGGGTATGTATACCGCTGAAACACTGGTGCTCCGCAGTGGTCAACGCCTTAGCGTACCCTCTGAAGACTTGGTTCCCGGCGATGTAGTTATACTCAATCAAGGGGATAAGGCCGGGGCTGACCTGCGCTTAATACAGTCCTATAATATTGAGGTGGAGGAGGCCATACTCACAGGCGAGTCCCATTATGTTACCAAAACGGCAGCATCTGTCCCCGGCGGTCCAGAGGTTGGGGACCGTAAAAACATGGTTTTCAGCGGTACAACCATAGTTAAAGGCCGCGGTATCGGCATCGTTACTGCAACAGGTATGTCTACGGAAATGGGTAAAATAGCGGGGCTATTAGGGGCGGCAACAAATGACCCAACGCCCCTCCAGTTGCGCCTTAAAACCTTAGGTAAGTGGTTAATCGCAATTTGTGTAGGGGTTTGCGCCATTGTCTCGGTTTTGGGCATTACTCTCGGCGGTGACGTCTATACTATGATTTTAACTGGCGTTAGCTTGGGCGTAGCCTCTATTCCAGAAGGACTCCCAGCTATTGTAACTATTTGTTTAGCGCTGGGTGTTTGGCGCTTAGCTAAATGTAACGCTATTGTTAAAAAGCTCCCCGCTGTTGAAACTTTAGGCTCTACCACGGTTATATGTTCTGATAAAACAGGGACCCTGACGGAAAACAGCATGGTTTTAGCTGAACTCTATGCCGGCAGCCGCTGGCAACCCGCCAGTTACCAGGCTGCTGAAGAACTAGACGAGGTAGTAAAGCGCTGCTTGGCTGTAATGTCCCAGTGCCATTCGTTAAGAATCACTGAAAAGGGTTGGGATGGCGACCCTACGGAGCTGGCGTTATTTCAGGGAGCACGGGAAATGGCTCCTTATCTGGAGTTTGAAAATAAGACGGAGCATGAAATCCCCTTTGATTCCCGGCGCCGCATGATGAGTGTTTTAGTGGGGAATACCTCCTTGGTTAAGGGTGCTCCCGGAGCGATTTTGCAATGCTGTAACAAAATCTTCACCAATCGGGGGACAATAGAACTCAGCGGTAATATGCGGGAAACTATACGCCAAGAGGTGGGGAGCCGCAGCGCCAAGGGTTATCGTGTTCTAGCTTTGGCTTACCGGGATAACGCCACCGGCCCAGAAAACATGGAATCATCCCTGACCTTTTTGGGCCTGACAGCCTTGGCCGACCCCATTAGGGAGGACGTCTTTGACGCTATGTGCAAAGCTGATACCGCAGGCATTAAAACAGTGATGATTACTGGCGACCACAATGGTACGGCTCTGGCAGTAGCAAAGGAGCTGGGTATGGCCAGTGGTAGCGACGAGGTAGCCCTAGGTAAAGATGTTCAGGCCATTGGTAAAAAACCTGGGCAAAGTCCGCTCAAGAAAAAACGGGTATTTGCTAGAGTCAGCCCGGAGGACAAAATGAAGATAGTTCGCTATTATAAGTCCCAAGGCGAAGTGGTGGCTATGACAGGCGACGGGGTAAATGATGCTCCGGCCTTGAAAGAGGCTGATATTGGTATTGCCATGGGCCGGGGGGGAGCCGACGTTACCAAAGAGGCGGCGGACTTTATTTTAACGGATAATAATTTTGCCAGCATTGTTCAGGCAGTGGAAGAAGGGCGGGGGATATATGATAATATTAGAAAGTTTATCCGCTATCTTTTATCCTCCAATTTGGGTGAAGTTCTGACTATGTTTATTGCCGTGGCCTTTGGCTTCCCTCTACCTTTGGTGCCTTTGCAAATCCTGTGGATAAATTTAGTTACCGATGGTTTGCCCGCCTTAGCTTTGGGTATGGAAAAGCCGGGAGCCACTCTAATGCAAAAACCGCCCCGGCCTAAAAACGAAGGTATTTTTTCCGCTGGTTTGGGCCAGAAAATAGTGGTGCGCGGTATTATTATCGGGTTAACTTCAATTTTAGTGTTTTTGGGAGCCATTGTTTACTATGGCCATTTGGAGACTGCTCGCACTATGGCCTTTACAGCTTTAGTTTTTTCCCAGTTGTTTTATGTTTTCGATTGCCGCTCTGAAGATGAGAGCCCTTTTTCCTTGGGGTTTTTTACCAACCGTTATCTAGTTGGCGCTGTGGCTTTTTCCGCTGCTTTGCAGTGTTTAGTCCTCTATGTGCCGTGGTTTAGGTCTGTATTTCATACCGTTGCTTTAGATGTTAGCCAATGGGCTGTAATAATTATTCTTACTATTTTACCTACGCTATTATCGAGCTTGCGGTATTTTCTCAAGAAAAAAATAAAAAAATTCTGAGAAAAGAAGGAAAAGACATGTATATGTAGAAATCTAACTGGAATAAAATTGTGAAATAGTGTGGGGTAGCGTTTTGATTAATAGCATGACAGGATTCGGTCGTCATACCGAGGAAACAGCAGACTGGAAAGTTACAGTTGAAGTTAAAAGTGTTAACAACCGTTATTTAGATGTAGCTGTCAAAATGCCCAAACAGTTTATTTCACTGGAGGAGAATATTAAAAAGTCTGTCTCCACCGCCGTTAGTCGCGGTAGGGTAGACGTATTTCTCACAATTGAGGAAATAGGCGAGAAAAACCAAACAGTGATAGTAGATAAGGAGTTAGCCCTTGCCTATTATCAGGCTGTTAAGGAAATTAAGGATATAACCTCTATATCTTCGGATATCAACTTAGGAGATATTGCCGCCTTTTATGGCGTTCTTACCTTAAATAAAGACGAAGCTGATTTAGACTCCCTGTGGCAGGTTATTGCTATGGCCCTGGATGGCGCCTTGGCTAAACTTTGCGAAATGCGTAAGGTAGAGGGAGAAAAACTTTCCACTGATATTATGGACCGTCTGGCAACGGTTAAAATTATAAAAGATAAAATTGAAGAGAGAAGTCCCATCGTCATCAAGGAACATCGGGAAAAACTCTATGCCCGCATGACGGAAATTTTAGGTGAAGTTGCCGTGGATGAGGAAAAACTCCTCAATGAAGTAGCCTTTTTTACTGATAAAGCCGATATTGCTGAAGAGATGGCCCGGCTGGATAGTCATATGGAGCAATTTAAGGAAAATATGGCTAAAGACGAGCCTGTAGGCAGAAAGTTGGATTTTATTTTACAGGAGATAAATAGGGAAATAAATACCACCGGCTCCAAGGCTAACGACACAACTATTAGCCACTTGGTAATTGAGGCTAAAAGCCAGTTGGAAAAAATCAGAGAACAGATCCAAAACTTTGAGTAAACATAAAATGTTTTAAAATAAATAAAAATTGTTTATTGATTTTGGAGGTAAGAAAAATGGCAATACCGAAGTTGACAGACGCCCAGAGGGCCGAAGCCTTGGCAAAGGCTCAAGATATGCGATCTAAGCGCACTGCCTTGCGCAAGGAGTTAAAAAAGGGTAATATCACTTTGGCAGAAGTTCTCGCTGACACCAAAAATGAAGTTGTAACTCGTATGAAGGTAAAGTATTTACTGGAATCTCTGCCCAACGTAGGAAAGATTACCGCCGCTGCTCTCATGGCTGAACTGGAGATTAAGGAATCCAGAAGAGTACAGGGCCTGGGCAAACGGCAAAGGGAAAAATTGCTGGAAAAACTAGCCTGATTTTAAGGAGATAGAAGATTGCCGCTCAAGCTCATCAATATAGGCTTTGGAAATATTGTTATGGCCAACAGGATTATAGCGGTGGTTAGCCCAGATTCCGCGCCAATTAAAAGACTGGTGCAAGAAGCTAGAACGGAAAACCGGGTTTTGGACGCAACCTATGGCCGTCGCTGCCGCGCCGTAATTATCACTGATGACAACCGTTTAATTTTGTCCTCCTTGCAGCCTGAGACCTTGGCCAATCGTATAGCCGAGACTGGCGGTGAAGAGGATGGAGAATAAGAGTATGGACAAAGAGGGTTTGTTATTGGTCATTTCTGGCCCCTCCGGTGTGGGGAAGGGTACTGTTTGCGCTAAATTATTGGCTGAACAGGATAATTTATGTATATCCATTTCCCATACTACCCGGGAACCTCGTGCCGGAGAAACTGAGGGGGTTAATTACTTTTTTAAATCCCAGGCGGAATTCGCGGCCAATATTGAAAGAGACGCCTATTTAGAATGGGCCCAGGTATTTGGCAATTACTATGGCACTCCCAGGGACTTTGTGGCAGAAAATATAGATAAAGGCTTGGATACGCTCCTTGAAATTGATACGCAAGGAGCTATCCAGGTAAAAGAAAGATACCCGGAAGGGGTTTATATCTTTTTATTACCCCCTAGCTATAAAGCTTTGCAGGAGCGTTTGGAGGGCCGAAAAACAGAAACGCCGGAGAAAATAAGTAAGCGATTGGGCGAGTTTCGCAAGGAAGTGGAGCAAAGCCCCATGTACGATTATTTGGTAGTAAATGACGATGTGAATAAGGCCGCCGACTCTATAAAGGCCATAATAAAAGCAGAGCATTTGAGATTTGAACACAGCAGCAAATATGCAGAATTGTTAGGAGAGGAATAATATGCTGGTTAAACCAATATTAAGCGAACTGATGGAACATGTGGACTCTAAGTATACTTTGGTATCGATAAGTGCAAAGCGGGCCAGACAAATAATGGCGGAAGAAAATGTTTTGTACGATAATCCAGTCTCCATGGCCCTGCGGGAAATTGCTGGTGGTGAAATAACTTGGGAAGAGGCTCTCCCAACAGAAAATGAGGAAGGTAACTGATGGCTAAGGCTAAAACTGTTCTTATTGGCATAACCGGAGGTATAGCTGCCTACAAAATACCTGATTTGGTGAGCCGTTTGAAAAAACGGGGCTACCAAATAGAAATAATAATGACTGAGTCGGCGCGGCATTTAGTCGCGCCTCTTGCTTTGAGTACCCTTTCCGGCCGTCCGGTACGGTGTGAAATGTTTCAGGAGATAGTAGGAGAGTCAGTGGAGGTAGAGCATATCTCCTTGGCTGACCGGGCGGACCTTATGGTGATTGTGCCCGCGACTGCCAATATAATGGGTAAGGCTGCCCATGGCATTGCCGACGACCTGCTTTCAACTGTGATAATGGCGGCTGATTGTCCGGTTATCTATTTTCCGGCCATGAATACGCGGATGTGGGAACATCCCTGCACCCAAGAGAATATCGCTAAATTGCGCAGCCTGGGCAATATGGTTATAGAGCCGGACGAAGGTTTTTTAGCTTGCGGTACCAGCGGTAAAGGGCGCTTAGGCCCTATAACAAATATTGAGTCAATTATAGTCAATGCCTTAGAAACTAAAGTCCAGGATTTAAAGGGTGAAAAAGTCTTGCTCAGCGCCGGTCCCACGAGAGAGGCTATAGACCCAGTTCGTTATATTTCCAATAAAAGCAGCGGTAAAATGGGTTATGCTTTAGCTCAGGCCGCTGTGGCCCGTGGCGCTGAGGTTACTTTAGTGAGCGGGCCTGTGCATATGACGCCCCCCTGCCAAGTACAGGTAATTCCTGTTACTACCGCCCAGGAGATGGCAACGGCTATGCTGGCAAACTATGACTCAGCTACTATAGCAATTATGGCGGCGGCTGTAGCGGATTACCGCATAGAGCGTCCCTCAGAGCAAAAAATTAAAAAATCTAATGAGCAGCTTAATTTATCCCTGGTAAAGAACCCGGATATTCTCCAGGAGCTGGGCAGCCGCAAGGAACACCAGTATTTAGTGGGCTTTGCAGCGGAAACCAGTGATTTAGAGGCCAATGCCCTAGCTAAATTAACTCGAAAAAATTTGGATATGATTGTTGCTAACGATGTTAGTCAAGTGGGCGCCGGATTTGATGTTGACACTAATATCGCCACCATATATACTATAGGGGGTATGGCTACTAAAGTAGATTTAACAACTAAAGATAATTTGGCAAATATCATCTTAGATGAAATAGTGAATAAATTGCAAAGGAAGGATAAGGAATGAGGAAATTGGTTACTTCTGAATCTGTGACCGAGGGACATCCTGATAAAATGGCGGATAAAATATCTGACGGTATTTTGGACGCTATTTTAGAGCAGGACCCCTATGCCAGGGTAGCTTGCGAAACTTTATGCAGCACTGGCTTGGTCCTTGTTTCCGGCGAAATAAGCACGGAATGTTATGTGGATATCCCCAAAATCGTGCGGGATACAGTTGTGGAAATTGGCTACACTCGGGCTAAATATGGTTTCGACGCCTCCACCTGTTCTGTTATCACAGCTATAGAGGAACAAAGTCCCGATATTGCTCAAGGAGTGGACAAGGCCAGAGACGATGACTCCACTGGCGCTGGCGACCAGGGTATGATGTATGGTTATGCTACCGACGAAACGCCGGAGCTGATGCCTATGCCCATTAGTTTGGCGCACAAATTAACCCGGCGCTTAACAGAGGTGCGGCGCAGCGGCGAATTAAGTTATCTGCGCCCGGACGGTAAAGCTCAGGTAACGGTAGAATACGAAGATAACGTGGTTAAGCGGGTAGATGCGGTTGTAGTTTCCAGTCAGCATGATGCGGTAGTGCCTTATGAACAACTGGAAAAGGATATCATTGAAAAAGTTATAAAAGCTACTATACCAGCAGAATATCTCGACGCTGACACCAAATACTATGTTAATCCCACCGGCCGCTTTGTAATCGGCGGTCCCCAGGGTGATGTGGGCTTAACCGGTCGTAAAATTATTGTAGATACTTACGGCGGCGTGGGCCGTCATGGCGGCGGCGCTTTTTCCGGTAAGGATCCCACAAAGGTTGACCGCTCCGCTTGCTATGCTGCCCGCTATGTGGCAAAAAATATTGTGGCTGCGGGTTTGGCGAAAACCTGTGAAATTCAAGTGGCCTATGCCATTGGCGTGGCTAAGCCTGTGTCCATTATGGTGGATACCTTTGGCACTGGTAAGCTGCCGGACGCTGAAATTTGCGATATCGTCTCTGAGAATTTTGATTTGCGTCCTGCCGCCATTATCAAGAATTTGAATTTGCGCCGTCCCATTTACAAACAAGTTGCCGCTTATGGCCATTTCGGTCGCGCTGATCTGGATTTACCTTGGGAAAATACTGATAAAGTAGATGTCTTAAAAAAATATTTACCTTAAAATTTTAAAATTGAGCAGCGCCGGAGTTAACTACTCCGGCGCTGTTTAGCTTTGCACGGTGATTTTGCCCTTTTCTGACAGGCATTTTTTTTATTACCCGTCATATGTTTTTTTGAGGTGAATTTTATGATTTCTCTAACAATTAGGAACTTTAAACGGGGTTTTGGTCGTTTATGCTTACTGGCTATTGTTTTATCGGTTTTGTTTTGGGGTGTACCGAAGTTTTACGGCGTACTGGCTGAGGGCAGCGGTGAGGACGATTTAAAAGAACTCACTGAACCCTTAAGGGTGGAAGCGGCGCCTGATCCCTCCAATCTTTCCGCTTGGTTTAATTACATTGATGTGAACTGACCAGAACTGATGTGGAACTAAATGGACCTATGTAAATTAAAAATTACCCTGGTGAAAATAGGTAAAAAGCGGTATAATATAAAAATACTATAATTTATTAGGGAGGCTAAATACAGTGTCCCAATGCCGGAGCAAAAAAGAAATAGAGGATTTTGGCGATTATCTTTTGGTGGAAAAAGGTTATTCCCCCAACACCATTGCTGGTTACGGCCGGGATTTAGCTGACTTTGCCGCTTATTTGTCAAGTATATCCGTCAGTAGCCTAGCGAAAGCACAGAGACGGGATATTATGAATTACTTAGCAGACCTGTATAAACGAGGCCTTTCAGCTAATTCTACAGGGCGGCGTATGTCCGCCCTGCGTTCCTTTTATAAGTTTTTACTGTTGGACAAGCGCATTGAGGAGGATCCAATGGTAAATTTAGAAAGCCCTAAGATTGCTAAATATTTGCCCAACGTATTAACTCAGGAGGAGGTAGAGCTATTGTTGGCTCAGCCAGATACCAATACTATGGCAGGTAAAAGAGATAAGGCGATACTGGAGACTTTGTATGCCACCGGCATCCGGGTCAGTGAATTAGTTGGCTTGAATACCTATGATGTTAATTTAAAATTTACCTATGCTAAATGCTTTGGTAAAGGCGGCAAGGAACGGTTAGTGCCCTTAGGCTCTTACGCAGTGTCCGCCTTGGCAGAATATATAACGTCAGTCAGGCCCAAATATCTAAAAGATAATGCCGAGGCCGCACTCTTTCTCAACCAGCGGGGCCGCAGACTGGGCCGGCAGACGGTGTGGAACCTCCTGAAACTCTATAGTAGTAGCGCTGGTCTAGCTGCTACGATAAGCCCTCATACTTTGCGCCACTCTTTGGCAACCCATATGTTGGAAAACGGGGCTGATTTACGGACAGTACAGGAAATTTTAGGGCATGTGGATTTAGCTACTACCCAAATTTATACTCACTTATTACAAAATACAGTAACAGCGGAATATAAAAAATATCATCCCAGAAGTTAAAGGAGGATTTGGCATGAAGCGTGGATTTATCATAGTTCTGGATAGCGTCGGTATCGGCGCCACCCTGGACTGGCAAAAATATGACGAGGAGCCGGGCAACACCTTGTGCCACCTGGCTAAAGCGGTGGGGGGCCTAAATTTGCCTAATTTATCTAAATTGGGCTTAGGTAATATTAGAAATATCAAGGGCGTGGAGGCTGTATCGTCTCCCTTGGCCTCCTGGGGCAAGGCTCCCCTTACTACCAAGGGTAAGGATACTACAGCGGGGCACTGGGAAATGATGGGCATTATTTTAAACGAGCCGTTCCCTACTTATCCCCAGGGCTTCCCTGATAGCCTGGTGGCAGATTTAGAAGCAGCCTTTGGCATTGGTATTCTTGGTAAGAAGCCAGCTTCCGGCACTGCTATAATAGAGGAACTGGGGCCGGAGCATCTGAGAACGAAAAAGCCCATTGTCTACACTTCCGCTGACAGCGTAGTACAAATAGCTTGTCATGAGGATATTTACAGCAAGGAACAGCTCTATGACCTTTGCGCCAAAGCCAGAGCTGTGTGCTCCGGTTCCCATGGCGTGGGCCGCATTATTGCCAGACCCTTTAAGGGACAGCCGGGCAGTTTTGTACGCACGGAATACCGCAAGGATTTTTCTTTGACGCCGCCCAAGCCCAATGTTATTGCCGCCCTAAATGAAAAAAGCATACCTGTGGTGGGTGTGGGAAAAATTAATGATATTTTTGGCGGCTGCGGCATAAATACTTCTTATGGGGTGAAAGGTAATCAGCTTTGCTTAGCTGAAACTATAAAGCTTTTGCGCCAGGGCGGCGCTGGCTTTTACTTTGTCAACCTGGTGGATTTTGATATGCTTTATGGCCATCGCAATGATCCCCAGGGTTACGCCGCTGCATTACAGGACTTTGACGCTAGTTTAACGGAAATATTGCCCTTAATAGGTCAGGATGATTTGCTCATTATAACGGCGGATCACGGTAATGACCCCACGACCAAAAGTACGGACCATAATCGCGAATTTGTGCCCATAATATCCTATAACCCCCAACTAGTCCCCCGGCCCTTAGGTGAACGCCAAACTATGGCCGATATTGGCGCTACTATTTATCAATGGCTTACCGGCGCGGCCTTTACTACAGGTAAAAGCTGGCTCTAAGGAGAAATAATCTTGAATATAATAGATATTATTGAAAAGAAAAAACAAGGGGCTGTTTTAACAGGGGAGGAAATTGCTTATTTTATTGCCAACTATGTCAGTGGCGAAATTCCCGACTATCAAATTAGCGCCTTATTGATGGCTATATATTTTCAAGGTATGACCGATACAGAGATTTTTGACCTCACTATGGCTATGCTGCATAGTGGCGAGACGCTAAATCTCAGCAATCTGCCGGGTATAACGGCGGATAAACACAGCACCGGCGGTATTGGCGATAAAGTGACCCTCATATTGGCTCCCCTTTGGGCTGCCACCGGCTTGACTGTGGCCAAGATGTCCGGCCGGGGGCTGGGGCATACTGGCGGCACTATTGATAAATTAGAATCCATTCCCGGTTTTAACGCCTCCTTATCCCAAGATGCGTTTTTAACCTTAGCGCGGCAGCAAAAAATAGCCATTACCAGCCAGGGCAAGGAGTTGGTGCCAGCGGATAAGCTGCTTTATGCCCTGCGTGACGTTACCGCTACAGTTGACTCCTTGCCTCTGATTGCCTCTAGCGTTATGTCCAAAAAGTTAGCTACAGGTTGCGATGTTTTGGTGCTGGATGTTAAATATGGCTGCGGCTCCTTTATGAAAACCAAGGCAGCTGCTAAGGAACTGGCTTTAGCAATGGTTAAAATAGGGGAAAAAGCCCAACGCAAAGTGGCGGCGGTATTATCGCCGATGAATTGTCCCTTAGGTTTGGCTGTGGGAAATTCCCTGGAAGTATTGGAAGCCGTAGAGGTTCTCTCGGGGGGCGGCAGTAGGGCGTTACGCCAGGCAGTGGTCACCATCGCTGCCGTAGGTTACTATCTTGCCGGACTCTGTTCAACCTTGCCGGCTGGTGTAGAACTGGCCCAGCGGGGTTTGAGTGACGGTTCTGCTTTGGCGGTATTTAAGGAATTTGTGCACAACCAAGGCGGCCAAGTGGCAAAGGGTGATTTTTCTCAAGCCCTGGCGCTATCTGCCCAGCGAACCGAGGTTAAGTCTCCGGCCAGCGGCTATATCAATAGCATAAATGCTTTAACAATAGGTTGTGTGGCCATGGATTTAGGAGCGGGCCGTCGGGAATTGGGGGACGCTATAGACCACGGCGCCGGCGTACTTTTGCGTAAGGAGCCTGGCGATATCGTAAAAGAGGGGGATATTATAGCGGTGTTGTACGGCGACAGAAGTCAGGCTGATTTAGAAGCTTTGGCGGCTAAAACAACCGCGGCCTTTCTAATAACTCAAGATAACAGGTTGCCTGCCGAAACTACAGAGTTAATATACCGTGACGTTGTGACAGATATAACTGATTTAGCCCAGTTTACGTAAGAGATAACGAGGTTGGAAATGCAAAAGAAGATAATAAGAATTTTAGTGGCTGCTATGTTTTTACTGCTGTTAGTTCCCCAGGTGGCGTCTGCCAGAGAAATAATAGCCAGTACAGCGCCAACTCTGGAAGCTCTTCATACTGAAATTATGGCCACGGTAGAGGCGGCGCGCGGCCATGAAACAGAAGTTGTGGAAGCTGAAGCTGCCATTTTGGCTGACCCGGTGACCAAAAATGTAATATTCGAGAAGAATGCCGACGCTAAGATGTATCCGGCAAGTACTACTAAGCTGATGTCTTTTGTTCTAGCGCTGGAGGCTGTAGAAGCCGGAACCGTTACCCTTAATGACCAAGTTACCATTTCTCCCACCGTGGAAGCAATCGAGGAAGGGGATATAGGTCTAAAAGCCGGCGAGGTCTACACCTTAGAGGAATTGCTTTTAGCCATGGCTGTGATTTCCGCTAATGACGCTTCAGTGGCGGTGGCTGAATACCTCGCAGGCGGCGAGGCGCAGTATGTGGAAAAGATGAATGCTAAAGCTGCGGAGTTGGGTATGGCTAATACTCACTATGTTACCTGTAGCGGACTGCACGATGATAATCACTATACCACGGCTAGAGATCTCTTAACCCTCTCTTTTTACGCCGTAGATGTACCCGGACTTTTAGCTCTCACCTCAACCCCTAGTCATACCTTTACTTTAAGTACCGGCGCTAAGGCCTTGACCAATACCAATAGGTTATTGGCTTGGTATCCGGGAGCTGACGGCTTAAAAACCGGCTTTACTACTCCGGCGGGTTATTGCCTAACAGCTACGGCTGTTCATGATGATATGCGTCTCGTGGCGGTAGTTCTGGGGTGTAACAAACAATACAGCCATTATAGCGAAGCCATGAAGCTGTTGAACTACGGTTTTGACAATTATGCCCTAGCGGAGGCCGTAACCGCCGGCCAGGTTTTGGATAGAATTTACCTGCCAAAAGGGAAAGTTGAAGCGGTAGATGTTACAGCCCAGGAAACTATAGTATTGCCTACTGCTAAAGAGGGTGCAGCCGGCTATAATATTGAGTGCAACATGAAGGAAGGGGTTAAGGCGCCGGTATCCCAGGGAGACGTTATTGGAACCGTAACCATTACCGCCCCGGGCGGCACTATCGCGGAAACCCCCATGTTAGCTGCGGAATCAGTGGCTAAAGAAAGCTTTTGGCAAACCATAGGTCGGTTCTTTAGGGACTTATATCGACAAATAGTAGGTTAAAGACCTTATTTTTCCCTATTTTCATTAAAGGAATGAGGGGTAGCTACCAAGAACTCTCATAGAAGCCAGAATGTGAATGCTTTTATGGGAGGTAAATATGGAATTTATCCGTAAAAAAAATCTCCTTACCGTAGTGGTTCAAGGAGATTTTGATTTATCCGTATGTCCCGGACTCAAAAATGGTATTGACCGGGAATTAGGGGACAATGTTGTAAACCGCATAATATTTGATTTAGAGGATTGCGGCTTTATAGATAGTTCCGGTTTGGGACTTATATTAACTTGTTACAAGAGGACAGCATCTCAGGGCGGGGGAGTAGCTGTTAAAAATTTACGGCCGGAGCTTTTGCGGTTATTTGAGATGGCGGGTATGGCAAGGATTATCGCCATAACCCTCCAAGGGGAGGTGCGTCATGTCTGAAACTATGAAAAAACCGGGAAATCTGGCACAATTTTCCTTTAGCGCCCAGAAGGAAAATGTGGTAGCGGCCAGATTGCTGGCAGCCTCTTTCGCCTCACAAATAGGGTTTACTTTAAGTGAAATTGAGGAGATCAAGGTAGCCGTGTCGGAGGGGGTTTCCAACGCTATTATCCATGGTTACGGCCAAGATGCCGGGGCTACAGTTTATATGAACTTTGAGGTTACACCGGAATATTTAAGCATAGTTATTGAAGATAAAGGTCGGGGCATTGAGGACGTGGCTCGGGCTATGGAGCCGACATTTACCACTGTATCGGAACGTATGGGCTTGGGCTTTGTCTTTATGCAGTCCTTTATGGATGAGTTTAAGGTTGATACGGCGGTAGGTAAGGGCACTGTGCTACATATGAAAAAATATGCCGGTTCCCATGAGCAATAATTACAAAGATTTTAGCGCCGAGGAAAAAGCCCAGCTTTGGACTGACTGCCAAAATGGTTGTAAGGAAGCTAGAGATAAAATAATTGAGGCAAATTTGCCCTTAGTGGGGGCTATTGCTAAAAAATATACCTACCGCCCAGAGGAATACGGTGAATTGTTCCAAGGTGGGGTGGTTGGTTTAATTCAGGCTGTGGACAGGTTTGACCCATCTAGGGGCGTGAACTTCCCCTCCTATGCCTTTTCCTTTATTCATGGTGAGGTCTTGCGCCAACGGGAAAAGCTCCAGGGGCGTAAGCGTGACCGTAATAACGAACTTTTGGCGGCAAAAATTAAGAACTTCCAGGCGGAGTTCGTGGCTGTCCAGGGAAGGGAACCGGAAATTAGGGAAATAGCCGCGGCTTTGCAAGAAGATACCGACGCCATACTTTGGTCCTTAGAGTCTAATAAATCCAGCCAGCCCACGTTGGAATCAGAGGAAATATCCTTTTGCGATACTTCTTACGATGATGTGGAGAACAAGGTTTTTTTAACCGAGCTCTTGCAGGAACTAACTGCCAAAGAGAGAAATATACTTTTAGCTCACTATTGGGATGGTAAAACTCAGATGCAAATTGCGGCGGAATTGGGTTTAAGCCAAACGCAGATAAGCCGTTTGGAAAAGAACGCCTTATTAAGATTAAAGCGTTTGGCTGGTACATGAGGAAAGATGTTAAAAAAATGTTGCTTTACCGGTTACCGGCCAGAAAAATTGCCTTATCTGCGGGATGAAAAAAGCGCTAACTACCAAAAACTACAACAGCTTTTAGCTACAGCGGTCTCAGAAGCTATTGAGGACGGCTACAATTATTTTATTTCCGGCTTTGCCCGGGGGATAGATTTAATGGCAGCGGAAATAGTGGTCTCCCGGTCAGACCCTGGTATTATTCTAGAAGCCGCAATTCCCTGTTTAAACCAAACCCGGGGTTGGCGCCAGTCTGATATGGAACTATACCGGGAATTACTCTCCCAGGCAAAGTATAAATGCTATTTAGATAAGGTGGGAAATCGTGCTAGCTACCTGAAAAGAAACCGCTATATGGTAGAGAAATCACAGCGCATAATAGCAGTATACGACGGACAAAGTGGCGGCACAGCCCATACGCTGCATTACGCCCGTAAGCTACAGCGGGAAATCGTCTTGATAAATCCCGTGGCATTTACAGTTATCAGGCCGGAGCCTAATTTGTTCACCCAGACTCCGCTTGATTTGTAAAATGTAAAAATTGATTTGCCAAGAATTGATAATTTGAACTCTTGCCCTATAATATCGCGCCCTCAGGGATAAAATCCTTGAGGGCGCAATTACGTTGGCCTTACAAAAAATAGTCTGCCAGGAGCTATATTTTATCTAGCTCCTAGCAGACTATTTAATAATCTTATTTTTCTATGTATGCCACGCCTACAGCGTTAGGACCAACATGGGTACCTACCACTGCGCCTATGTTTCCGACCAAATATTCGTTCACCCCGGTTAACGGAGCCAAAGCATCCGTAGCCTCTTTTAGGGCCGCTTCAGCATCAGAGTGCCCAAAAGCCACCGTATAACTAGTGTCCGGCGGGTGTTGCTTAATCAATTCCGCCAGCCGCTTTAAACCGTTCTTACGGCCTCTGGTCTTACCAATTGCTTCAACCTTGCCTCCTGTTACGGAGATAAGGGGCGTTATGCCAATAACACTGCCTATAGCGGCCGAGGTTGCTGAAATTCGGCCCCCCATTTTGAGATATTTTAGAGTATCGACAACGGCCCAGAGTCTTAATTTTGGTATAAGCTCTGCCATTGCGGCAGTAAGCTCAGATAGGCTGGAACCTTGATCTCGTAACTTTACAGCCTCGATAACCAGAAGTCCGAGTCCAAAAGTCACGGAGCGGGAATCCGATATCTGTATTTTTTCGCTATTTAGTTCTGATTTAGCAATCGTTGCCGATTGAAAGGTGCCGCTTAATTCCGAGGACAGAAATATACCGAAAACCTCGTCTCCTTGTTCCAAGTATTGGCTAAATATAGCCGCGAACTCATTGGGATTAATTTGTGAGGTTTTCGGCAGTTCATTTGCTGCGGAAAGTTTATGATAGAATTGAGAGCGGCTTAAATCTATACCGTCCCTAAATTTTTCAGCGCCGAAATATACTGGCAGGGAAATAATATCTATCCCTAATGTGGCGGCCATTTCCAGGGTAAGGTCAGAAGTGCTGTCTGTTATAATACGTATCATAGTTCTTTCTCTGTACCGTAGTAATTATTCAGTTTTTTCTAGTTGCCGGAAAAAATCAACTAAGGCGCTTAAGCCCTTTTTAAAACCAGTCAATTCTTCCTCACTGAGTTGAGCTGCTACGGAGTTTACCATGGAACCATGAAAGGCCAAATTTTCTAAGTTGGTCTTTTCCCCTTTTTCCGTTACTAAAATATGCACGGAACGCTTGTCTCTGGTATCCTGAACTCTTTTTAAGTAGCCTTTTTTCTCCAAAAGCTTTACGGCTGTAGTTAGGGTACCTGGGGTAATTTTCAATTCCTTGGCTATGGCCCCGGCAGTGTTGTCACCATCGTGAATGCCCCGTTCATAAACGATTTGTAAGAGCTGTAGCTCTTTCATGGTAATATCGCTGTATGAAGATCTTTTGAGGGCAGTTTCCTCCATTTTTAGCACGGAGTTAAAAGTGGCGACTAAAAAGTTGTTCAATTCTTTCTTTTCTTCTTCTAACATTGTGACATCCATCCTTAATTAAATTTAAATGTAGGGCTTTCTTAGCCAACTTTATTTAACTGGTCACATAAAATAAAAATGTTCTTCTCAAATTATTAGTAAAAAGTCAAGATATCAGAATTTTTACCGGCAATTTGTGACAATATTATGACCAAGTTTATGATATAATATTTATTTTCTTTTGTCAATTATTTTATTGGTATAGTAAATTATAATCTTCCTTTAATGAAAAATCGAAAATAATATGCTACAATTACTAATATAATATAATTAATTTGTGTATAATATTTGACATTTTAAAGGAAGGAACATTATATGAAAAATTTTAGTTCTGTAATTTGGGGTGTAATTCTGATTATTTGCGGCGTACTTTTAGGAGGTAACGCCTTAGATATTTGGCATATCGATATATTTTTCCCTGGTTGGTGGACTTTGTTTATTATTATTCCCGCCCTGGTGGGGATGAAAAAGCGGGGTCCCAATATGGGAAATAGTATTTGTCTCATAATTGGTATTTTCCTTCTTGTTTCCGCCTGGGATTTTATTCCCTGGGGTACCCTTTGGCGTTTAATTATACCGGGATTTTGTATAATTTTGGGAATCTTTATCCTTTTCGGCATGGGACGTAATGGGCGTAATCAGGATGAACAGACAGAATACGCCAGTGGCGACGGTAAAGTAAAAGCCTTTTGCAGCAGCGCTGAGCAGCGTCTGGTAAATGAACCCTTCTGTGGGGGCCGGGTAAGCGCGGTTATGGGTTCTGCGGTATTGGACCTCTCCTGCGCTATAATTGAAGGCGATATAGATATTGATGTAGATGTATTTATGGGCAGTGCGGAAATCTACCTGCCGCCGTATGTAAAAGTGTCGGTAGATAGTTCTCCTTTCTTAGGGGCGGTGGAGAATAAAACCACCCAATCCACGGCGATTAACGCTCCCACGGTTCACCTTTCCTGTTCCGCAATTTTAGGCGGCGTGGAATTGAAATAAGTTTTTACAGCCTGCGGGGTCACAAGCCCGCGGGTTGTTTTTTTCTAGGCTGCCAATTTTTGACTGGTATTTTCCAAACTTTTACCGGCAAACTAAGAAAAAGGGTCGGCAATAATTAGATTGCTAACTTATTTTCTTAAAAAGAAGGTGGGATAATGTCGGAAAAAGTAGTTTTAGGTATCAGGGGACTTACCTGTGCGGGCTGTGTAGCTAATGCAGAAAAAGTCATAAAGAGATTGGACTTTGTGGAAGATGTTAACGTCAGCTTAACAGCGGAAAAAATTAACGCTATAGTAAAAAAAGGCGATGACGGAGAGGTGGCGGCGATTAAAGAGGCTGTGGCAAACGCCGGGTTTGAAGCCTTTTCTTTAGAAGATGAGCAGGCAGACGATGAGGAGGATGGACTACGACGCAAAAAAGTTAAACTGTTGGTCGCCGTTATTTTTGCTGGTTTAGTTTTTTATATTTCTATGGGCCATATGGTGGGCATGCCAGTGCCCGCCTTTCTCAATAATGGGTGGGCCCAGCTAATACTTACCATTCCCGTAGTTATTGCCGGCAGTTCCTTTTATTACAGGGGCGTGCCGGCATTATTAAAGGGCCATCCTAATATGGATAGTTTAGTTGCCGTTGGTACCTTAGCTGCTTTGGTTTACAGCCTTTATTCTTTGGCCATTGGCGATAATCATAATATATATTTTGAGTCTGCCGCTGTAATTTTGGCCTTAGTTATGGTGGGTCGGTATATGGAATCTAAGGCTAAGGCCAGAACAGGTAAAAGCATTAAGCGTTTATTGGACTTAGCTCCTCAAAAAGCCCTGGTAGTACAGGGGGGTGAGGAAAAGGAGATTCCAGCACGGGATATTCAGATTAATGACGTCTTTATTGTACGTCCCGGCGAGAAAATACCCGGCGACGGCTTGGTTTTGAGCGGTTCCTCGGCGGTGGATGAATCCATGCTTACCGGCGAGAGCCTACCGGTGGACAAAGGACCGGAAGACTCAGTATATGGCGGTTCCCTTAATACCAACGGTTCCCTGCGCTGTATAGCTACAGGTAGCGGTAAGGATACTGCTTTAGATCGCATCATAAAGATGGTGGAGGAAGCCGCCGGCTCCAAAGCGCCTATTGCCCGGTTGGCTGATACTGTGGCTGGCTATTTTGTGCCCGTTGTTATGGTTATAGCCTTAGTTGCGGCCCTTCTTTGGCTTTTAGCTGGGGAAGGACTATCCTTTGCCCTAACAGTGTTCGTCTCTGTGTTGGTGATTTCTTGTCCCTGCGCCTTAGGTTTAGCAACGCCAACGGCGATAATGGTGGGAACCGGTAAAGGAGCGGAAGCGGGGGTTATCTTTAAAAGCGCCGAAGCCCTGGAAGTTAGTCATAAATTGTCTGTAGCGGTATTTGACAAAACTGGCACTATTACCAGTGGTAATCCCCAGGTGACGGATATAGTTCCTGCCGAGACCGCCACTGCGTCTGAGCTTTTGCTGCTGGCCGCCAGCTTGGAGCGGGAAACCGAGCATCCTTTAGGTAAAGCCATAGTGTTAAGGGCTAAAGAGGCGGGACAGGAGCTTTTAGAGGTTAAGGACTTCCAGTATACTCCCGGTAGCGGAGTTCAGGGTCTAGTTGGGGAATCCCTGATTGTGGGTGGTAACGAAAAGGCAATGCAAAACCAAGGTATAGACCTGGGGCAATGGCGTCTACGCGGTGAAGATCTGGGTCGTCAGGGAAAAACTCCCGTATTTTTTCTGAAAGATAATAGCGTCATCGGTATAATAGCCTTGGCTGATACCATTAAGGAAAGCTCGGCCCAAACCATAGAGGAGCTCAATAATTTAGGCGTCGAAGCTGTATTATTAACTGGTGACAAGCGCTTAACCGCTGAAGCTATTGGGGCAGAAGCCGGCATTAATAAAATTTATGCCGAAGTGCTGCCAGAGGATAAAGCTGCGGTGGTAGCGGAAATAAAATCAGAGGGTAAAGTGGTGGCAATGGTAGGGGACGGCATTAACGACGCCCCAGCTTTAGCCACCGCCGATGTTGGCATTGCGATGGGCGGCGGTACAGACGCAGCTATCTCCACTGCTGACGTGGTAATTATGTCCGGCAATTTACAGGGTGTTACTGATTGTTTGGAACTATCCAAAGCTACGATTAAAAATATTAAGGAAAACTTATTTTGGGCTTTCTTCTATAACATCTTGGGTATTCCTATTGCCGCTGGGGTTTTGTATATCTTTGGCGGGCCGCTACTTAATCCGATGATAGCTGCCGCAGCTATGTCCTTTTCCTCTATTTCTGTGGTGCTCAACGCTTCGCGCCTCAACCTTTTCAAATTTAAGAGGCAGAATTAACTGTAAGCTGAGCTTATTGTAATACTTTAGGTTATTCTAAATGCAAAGTTTGATCGGGAATGGCATAAGGGCATATTAAGAAATAAAGGCTTAAATGGACGGGATTGCTGGCCTTAACGGCGGCTTATGTTTTGTTTGCACATTGAAAAGCGGGGGGCAATAGCAGGCTGCTGGCGCCAGATGTTTGTCATAGGTTTAAACCTGTC
>DXZC01000020.1 GCA_019415505.1 Peptococcaceae bacterium
GGAGAATTCTTGGCTGTCCATGTCCCGGTATATGCAATATGCCCAGGTTAAAGTGGAGGAAAACACCGGCGTTCACCTCTTTGCCGCGGCCGGGGGCCGCCATTCCGGTCTGGCTGGCTTAAAAAGCGGCTTTTCCGAAGCTTGGGAAGCCTATGAATACCAAAAGATTTACGACGATGAAAACAGCCTGATTTTTTATAATAATATTGAATTTTCCGGCAATGACGATTATAAAAATAATGACGACGCTTGGTACGAATTGGAGCGCAAATTCCTCCATTATATCAATATTGAGGACTTTGAAAACAGCGCCAAGGCCCTGGAAAAAATTATCGAGCTAATTGGCAATACCCCCCACCAGAGCTTTCAAATTACCAAGTATAAGGTTTTCGGCTTGCTGAACTCCCTTTACATCAACTCTATGGAGCGCAAGGATGTGGCAGAAAGCCTGTTAAACATCAACGCCCTTTACCATATCTCCGGCAGTAAATCCATTACGGAGCTGCAACGCTGGGTTAAAATAATTTATAAAGCAATCGAAAGCGCTTTAAGCGCCGATAAAAATAGCCTCGGCTCTAACAGCCGGGCCCAGGAAATTGCCAGCTATCTGCAGGAAAACTACAGCAATACGGACTTAAACATAGTGGCGGTAGCTGATAAATTCAGGCTGACCCCAGCCTACCTGTCCCGCTTATTCAAAAAGGAAATGGGTCGAGGGCCGGCGGAATATTTACAAAAAATACGTATTGAAGCCGCTAAAAATCTGTTAGTAAATACGGATATGACAATTAAGGAAATTTCCGAAAAAGTGGGCTACCAATATGTCCTCACTCTAAACCGAGCCTTTAAAAAATTTGAGGGCATAACCCCCTCCCAATATCTGGCTCGTCACAAAAATATAAACTAAGCTTCAGCGCCCCAGAAGGGGCGCTTTTTTACGGCCTAAAGCTGTTATTAATATAGCTGTAAGCTGCTAATTATCAATTTTTGTTAAGGCTGAACAATTTTTGCTTAACCAATCAATTTTTGTATTATCATAAAAAACGCTGGGTAAATCAAAAAGTGAGTCTTTAATTTTCAGCCCCCAGCCCTTATGATGAATTGAGAAAATTTAAGGCCAGCGGCAAAAAGCTGCCTTACGGTAATTGCGGACATTAAATAATTGGCGTAGTCAGGTAATTAAAAAAATACTCGCCATAATCAATGTACCGCAAGTAAAACAAAAACGGCGAAAGAGGATATTGTAAAAATGGCAAGTAAGAATTATTGCACCATGCAAACAGCAGCTATGCAGCGTTACCACAACTTTGATTCAGAAGCTATCCTGGCAATGCACCACCAGGCTGCACAAGGGGCGGCGGATATGAAACGCCTAGCCCAAAATACCAAGGAAGCCTTTCTCTACAGCCAGATTAAAGAAATAGTGGAAAACTATTACGATTTAGGCGACCTAATTGAGGCTTACCAAATTTTCGGCGGTTATATCAACACCACCTTTGGCATTTACACGGAAAAGGACGGCGAAAGGGAAACCTGGCTTTTCCGCAAGTATAAAAGAGGCAAGGAGCTGGACTCCCTGCTCTTTGAACATAACCTTCTCATTCATGCCCGCCAAAACGGCTTTAGCTACGGCGCCGTACCAATTAAGTCCAAAAATGGCAAAACCTATCATGTGGCCAAACAGCTAATGCCCGAGGGCGAGGAGGACTTTTATTTCGCCATTTTCAATTATATTGGCGGCAACAATAAATACGATTGGATTCCCAACTGGGCCGGGGCGGACGTGAACGAAACTACAATTATTAGCGCCGCCCGCTCTATGGCGGAATTTCATAACTCAACCCGGAAATTTGACCCTCAAGGTCTACATGGCGACAATATAATGGATAACGAAAACATCACTGCTAATGATATTATCAAAAAATTCCCCCAAACCTTGCAAAGCTATAGGGCGAGCTATGCCGCGAACGGTTACGAGAATGTTTACACTGAATATTTTGACGCCAACTATGAATATTTAGCTAAGATGTGCCGGCTGGCGGTTATACCGCCGGAGGATTACGCCCAGATGCCGCAAAACCCCTGTCACTGCGATTTTCACCCCGGCAATTTTAAATATGACGAAAAGGGCGCTGTTTGCGGCAGCTTTGACTATGATATGGCCAAAATAGATTCCCGTCTGTTTGAAATCGGCTTGGCCATGCACTATTGCTTCGCCTCCTGGAAATCGGAAACCAACGGCATTATTAAGCTTGAGCGGGTGGAAAAATTTATTCGCACCTATAACGAGGAATTAAGTAAGCTCAAAGGCTTACCACCTTTAAACGCTACTGAAAAAAAATACCTTTACGAGGTAATAGTCCAGGGTACCCTTTACGTTGTGGGCTGGTGCAGCTCAGCCTGTGTTTACAACCCCTCCCTGGATCCCTATGAGTACCTTTTCTATACCCAGCACTTCCTAGCCAGCCTCCACTGGTTGGAAGATCACGCGGCAGAAATTAGGGAGCTGGCGGCAACGCTTTAAATTTGAAAGGAGCAAAAATAATGAACTTAGCAGCCCAGGTAAAAGTTTTATCGGATAATGATATGGAGATGGTACACGCCAAAGCGTTGGAGCTATTGGCAAAACGGGGCGTGGTTTTTCAAAGTGATGAAGCAATAGCAACATTTCAGCGCCATGGCGCTAAAATATCGGATCACACCGTATTCCTCACTAAGGAGATGGTGGAAAATGCCCTGACCCAATGCCCCAGTACCTTTCGTTTAGAGGCTTTAAAGCCGGAAAATAGCGTCACAGTGGGCGAGGGACTACTGGTACACCCCGCCGGCGGGGAAGTATTCGTGGGAGATTATCAGGGGAACCGCCATGCTCCCACTCTACAAGATTTCGCTGATTTGCAAAAAGTCTACCAGGCTTGCGCTAATGTGGACATCGGCGGCTTTCAACCTTTAAGCCCCACGGATATAAACGAAAGAGTCAAGGGGCTTCACTGCACCCTAGCGGCTATGAAAAACTGCAATAAACCCATTCTCAGCCCCATGGAGCTAGATACCATAGAGCAAAAAGAGGAATGTCTGGAACTTTTCAACATAGCCTTTGGCCAAGAAAATTATCTTGCGGAACACTATGTAACCTGGCACGCTGTTTGCTCCAACTCACCCTTTTTCTACTCCGACTTTGCCTGTGAAGGCATAAAAGTTTATGCTGAGCACAACCAGCCTATTATTCTGGTATCCGCCCCCATGACCGGTATAACCTCGCCAATCTACTTATTCGCCACGGTAATTATGACTATGGCGGAACTACTAGCCGGCCTGGTTTACGCCCAACTGGTTAAACCCGGCGTGCCTGTAGTGCCTTCCGCTTCTCTCACTTACGGCAATATGCGCTTTGCCACTTGGGAATGCGCCAGCCCCGATACTGCCCTCATGCTGGGCGCCGCCATTCAAATGTTCCGCGAATTTTACAAACTCCCGGCCCGGTCCCAAACAGGGGTTACCAGCTCAAAAACTATTGATTACCAAGCTGGCCTGGAAACTATACAGAGCTTTCTCTTCTCAGCCTTAGCGGGCACAAACCTCACCAGTCAATCCGTGGGCACGCTGGCTAACCTTATGACCTCATCTCTGGAAAAAACCGTACTAGACGATGAAATGATAGCCCGGGTGCACTACTTAATTGACGGCATGAAAACCAGCCCTGAAGATATGGACATTGAGGAACTGCTCCAAGCGGAACCTTGCCAGGATTTCATGACAACGGAATCCACGATGTTGCATTTTCGTGACGGTTGGCAACCCACCGTTTCCGACTGGCGTTCCTATGACGCTTGGGAAAAGGACGGCCAGGAGACAGTGGTGGCCCAAGCCCAAAGAAAAGTCCAGGAAATTCTGGCCAACGCTCCGGAAAGCCTGCTAGATCAGGAACAGGAAAGAGATTTAAAGGCCTTTATAGCTAAAGTAGAAAACCGCTGCTGCTAATAATCTGTAAACAGCAGCCAAGCTAAAGCGCCGGATAAATTATATTTGCTATTCTCTATAATAATAGTTAAGACCATAGAAATTAATTAAAACTTTCAGAGTGAGGAAAAAACCAAATTAGGCGGGTAATTTTTTCAACAGCTATTGATATTAGCCACTCTGATCCCTTCTTTCTCGGCCAATGACATTACCCCAGTCATTGGCCTTTTTTTCTTACGCTACTATAGCTTTTAATTATTTTGCGATAATAAACCTACCTGTCATAACAAAATCAAGCCTAATCCCCATAATTATCCTTACCCCATTAACCGCAATAAGTACCAACCAGGCCCCGCCCCGAAAGACCGCCCGAAGATACCAATAGGTGCTTTTATATGGCCAGAAATTTAACCTCTTAAAGCCTCACTTAAATTCGCGGTGCATTACCAAGGCAATGTAGCCTAAGGCGTAACCGATGATACCGCCCCCAAGACCAAACGCTCCCCAACTTACGCCAACAATATCGCGGCACAGCCAACCGATAACAGAGCCAATAATTCCCCCGGCCAGGGATATTTTCCAGCAAAAGCTCTCATCCGTTGTTTCTATTTCCGCAACATCATCCAACAGGGAATCTAGGGTAACATCAAACAAGTTGGCAATAGCCTTTAAATTGCCAATATCAGGCATCCCTCTCCCGGTCTCCCATTTTGTTATCGCCTGCCTAGAGACATTTAACAATTCAGCCAGTTGTTCCTGGGAATACTCATGTTTAATTCGCAACTGTTTTAGTTTTTCAGAAAAATCCATGCTGTCACCTCCCCCAAAATATTAACACAAAGGCGGCAATATGTCGGCTACATACGGTTTCCGGACCGCTACTTATAGTAGCGGCCAGGAGCCAGACGAGGCAATGGCGGGTTTTAACCCTCCAAAACTTGCCCTTATTCAATTAGTATAGCAAATAAGTCTCTACTCAGTTAAAACCTTATTTTCGTTCGCAATATTGATTCGCCACTTGATTATCATAATCATACTATAATTTCAACCTCTAATCACCCTTTACGGCTAACCTATATAATTACTCTCCGGATTGACTAGGCTCTTAACAGTTTTTGCTGAAAAATAAACGCCCCCAGACGGACAATACAGCCTGAGAGCGTTTATTTCAATTTTACGGTTTTTTATTGTTCCAACTGCTTGGCCAGAAAACCGGCGGCAGTTTCGCTGAGCTTTTGCTCTAAATCACCCATAACCACTTTTTCCTCTTTAGTGCAAATTATCACGGCGCCAATTACATCGCCGTGGGGAATTATAGGGGCAATACAAAAGGCGTTGATATCATTGTCGCCATTATCGTCAATAATATTGAGATAATTTTTGTTGGCCTCCTCCTTAATACCGTTAACCAAGAGGGTGCGCCTGTCGTCCATAACCTTTTCCACGATACTGCCAATGGGCTTATTCAGGTACTCCTTTTTAGAGCCGCCGCTAACGGCAATAATTTCATCCCGGTCAGCAATGAGAATGGTAGCGCCTAAAGTATCGCTAAGGGCGTCGGCATATTCCTTGGCGAAATCCCCCAGTTCAGTGATGGGAGAATATTTTTTCAGGATTACTTCCCCTTCCCTGTCCACAAATATTTCCAAAGGGTCTCCCTCTTTAATCCGCATAGTGCGGCGTATCTCTTTGGGAATTACAACTCTGCCTAAATCATCTATCCGTCTGACTATCCCTGTAGCTTTCATAGAAAAAATTCCTCCATTGTCTGCAAATTCCTGTTTCCTGTAGTTTGCGGCATTTTAAGGGAAATTATGTATGAAATTTACAACCTTAAACCAACACCATTAGTTATTGCCAGTTAGTCTTAATGCCAGTTCCTGATTGGTAAAAAATGTTAAGCAAAAATTGAGAAGCTGTGGTATTAAATGGCAACTCACACCTTTTTATACTTCAATAAACTGAATTTTTAGCTACTGGCTATCAATTACTATCCTTGCTTCCCCAAGGCTCCTGAC
This sequence comes from Peptococcaceae bacterium, assembly GCA_019415505.1. Taxonomy (GTDB): domain Bacteria; phylum Bacillota; class Dehalobacteriia; order UBA7702; family UBA7702; genus Cryptoclostridium. The sequence continues at coordinate 5,979 of DXZC01000020.1, forward strand.
AAGACTATTGTGCCAATAGGCTAATTATTTAAAAATAGTATGGATCGCGGAGAGGATAATACTCGGTTCTTTACAGGGCAGGGGTAAATTTTTGCAAAGGTCATTTATGCTATGAGTTATAAAAAGCGGCATTATAAGCCTATTTTACCGTGAACCAGTCATTGTATACATCAAAAGGAAAGGTTTTTCTTCACAGACTTTACTTTGCAGATTCTTCTTACAGGCCGCGCCTGCCGTCTAATAGCTGCAAAAGCGTCTTTCCGAATTATTGCGCGGCAGATTATTTTCCTGACTCACATTTTAATAGCCCTCTATTTATACCTAGCTGCGTAACCAGCTATGATAGGATTTACCGCCCCAAATACAGAGAAAGCAGGGCCCCTCGGCGAAAACGCCGCCAGGCCCTGCTCTTTATTCACAATTTTACCAAATCAGGCAAACCGCCTAAGTTTATCGGCCAATAAATTGCCCAATTAGTTGCGGTTTAGTTACAGTCTAAACTCATCTAAGCTCATTTAAGCTAAGCTAAACTCATTAGGATTGCTCTTTTTTAATTACATTAAGCTGCTAAATTAAACAACGCCCTGGGCCAACATAGCGTCAGCCACTTTAATAAAGCCCGCGATATTGGCGCCGAGCATGAGGTTGCCTTCATCGCCAGCCTTTTTCGAGGCTTCATAAGCGTTGGCGTAAATATCCTGCATAATGCGGTGTAATTTTTCGTCTACCTCTTCCCGAGTCCAGCTATAGCGCAGGGAATTCTGGCTCATTTCCAAACCGCTGGTGGCCACGCCGCCAGCATTAGCCGCTTTACCAGGGCCATAGTAAATGCCATTTTTCAAATAAATCTCAATGGCTTCCGGTGTGGAGGGCATATTAGCGCCTTCAGCCACATATTTTACGCCGTTATCCACCAGGGCCTGGGCGCTAACCGCGTCAATTTCGTTTTGGGTAGCGCAGGGTAAGGCGATATCGCATTTAACGGTCCAAATACCTTTGCAGCCTTCCGTATAGGTGCTGCCGGGTACGCGCTGGGCATATTCCTTGATGCGGCCCCTTTCCACCTCTTTAATTTGTTTGGCCACAGCCAAATCAATGCCATTGGGGTCGTAAATATAGCCGTTGGAATCGGAAAGGGTAATGACCTTGCCACCGTATTCCTGGGCTTTTTCAGTGGCGTAAAGGGCCACATTACCGGAACCGGAAATAACGATTTCCTTATCGGCAAAGCCTTCGCCCTTTTCCTTGAGCATTTCGTTAACAAAGTATAACAAGCCGTAACCAGTAGCCTCAGGACGAATCAAGCTACCGCCAAAGGAGAGGCCCTTACCAGTTAAAATACCGGTAAATTCGTTGCGCAACTTTTTATATTGCCCAAACATATAGCCGATTTCCCGGGCGCCGGTGCCAATGTCGCCGGCAGGTACGTCAAGATTGGGACCAATATGACGATAGAGTTCATTCATGAAGGACTGGCAGAAGCGCATAATTTCGCCGTCGCTTTTACCAGCGGGGTTGAAATTAGCGCCCCCCTTGGCGCCGCCCATGGGCAAGGTAGTAAGGCTATTCTTAAAAACTTGCTCAAAGGCTAAGAATTTCAAAATACCTAAATTTACCGAAGGATGTAACCGAAGGCCGCCTTTATATGGACCGATAGCGCTGTTCATTTGAATACGGTAGCCGCGGTTTATTTGAATCTCGCCGTTATCGTCTACCCAGGGTACCCTGAACATAACGACTCTTTCCGGCTCAGCAATTCTTTCCAATATTTTTGCTTTTTCATACTGGGGGTTTTCGTTGATAAAGGGAATCAGGGTCATTGCTACTTCTTCAACTGCCTGATGGAATTCAGGTTCATTAGGGTTATTAGCCTTAATATCAGCCATAAATGCTTTAAGTTCCATGATACATTCTCCTTTTTCATTTCATTATTGGCTTATAATTATACCAAATATATTTTAAAAAATCTATCGTATTTAGAAAAAAACACCATACTTACCCCAAAGTCAACAAGATTTTCCCTTAGGGAACCGGGAATCAGCTACAAATATTTTGCCGCCAAAGCCAAAGAGATTGGGGTCGAAGTGGCAAATTCCCAAATAGCTAAAGCCTCAAAGCCTGAATAACCAAAACTGCAAAATTCAAGGATTCAAGGCCCCTAAGAGGCAAACCCTCGATTAAAAATTCAGGTTTAATTATCCAATTCTGAACCATAACTCTGGGTAAAATAAGTTTTCGAGTATTTTTCCAATTTCCACTGGGGAATTTTACACTGCTTACAGGTGTCGCGCATCCACTTATTACGCAACCAGCGGGCGGCACGGGAAGTTTTAGAGTTTCGCACCATAAACCTTTTACCACAGTGAGTGGTTATCTCGGCGTACTCACCCTTGATTTCAATCTGACGAATACCGTGCAAAGTGCCGTTACGAGAAGGCCAAAGCTTGATCTTTTCCAAAAGCCGGAAAAAATCCACATGCTTACGGTAATATCTTTTATTGCTATCGCTGCTCATATTTATGCCTCCTGGAATTATAAAAATAATAATGGTGGTCCATTAAGGTGAACAAAGCGAAGTCAACAAGTCAACCGGAATAATCCGGTGGCATTGTTGCCCCCAAGGAGCCACGTTCCCGCACTTCCCGAAAGCAGGAACCTAAATCCTCATAACCTAATAAACTATTATAACCTAATAGACGCGTTAAAGGGGGGATTTATTAATATGAAAAAGGGAGAAGGCATAATTACACGCCTTCTCCCTTAGGACTTCAAATAAAGCGCGTCGCTACAGACAATAATGCACTCTGCCTATTTGCGACCGGCTTTTTTAAAATCAATCTTATTCATACATTGCATACAAACCGTTACGATGAGCGGTAAGATAACCCATGCAGAATTGGTCTTCGCCTAAGAGAGCGGAACCGGCTGCTACGGTACCCATCATCAAAGGATCGCAGGGGTTGATGATGTAGCCGTCCATGCCATGAACCATGGTCTGGGCAACAAAGAAGCTGTTCAAAACTTTTCTGTTGGGCAAGCCATAGGATACGTTGGAAAGACCGCACATTTTATGGCATTTGGGATATTTTTCTGTGAGAAGTTTAACAGTCTGCAAAACTTCCAAACCAGCTTTATCAGAAACGCTGATGGGTTTTACGAGGGGGTCAAAATAAATGTTTTCTTCAGGAACGCCAGCGCCGGTCAAACCTTCATAAAGTTTGTCAGCAACGCCAAGACGGTCTTCAGCGGTAACAGGCATGCCGGTGTCGTCCATTAAGAGAGCAACGATTTTGGCATTGTATTTACCAACCAAGGGAAGAACTTCTTCATAACGTTCTTTTTCATAGTTGATGGAGTTAATCATAACCTGCATGTCGGGACGGGCTTGAGTAAAGCGAGCCAAACCAGCGTCGAGAGCTTTAGCGTCGGGGCTGTCGATGCAGAGGGGTTTGTCGTCAATAACTTCCAGAATGGTATCTACCAACCATTCCATGGTTTCTACTTCTTGGCCAAACTGGGTACCACAGTTAACGTCGATATAGTCGGCGCCAGCTGCAGCCTGGTCTTTAGCGATTTGCTGGATATAAGCCTTGTCTTGCTTTTCTACAGCTTCTTTGATTGCCTTACGGCTGGTGTTGATGAGTTCACCTACGATAAGCATTTGAGTATCCTCCTTTAAAAATAAAGTACTTTATTTCTGTTTGCACCGCTGTGCATAACATTCTAATTTGTCATAGGGTCGAGATCCAAAATCTCCAGGTTATTGCCGCTCAACTCCCCTATTTTCTTAAACATGGTCTCTCTTTGGCGCGACAAGCCCTGGCGCGTGCCGGACTTGCAAATTAACGTGGCCACCCAGGTTTCCTTACCCGGCTCATAATTAGTCAAAGCCTCGACAGAGCCGCAGAAATTCTCGATTAAACGTAAACCCTTAGCCTGGGACAAAATATGTTCGCCTAAAATCCTGATGTAACCGCCCCCCACCTCAACCTGCTCCAAGGATACATATGCCGCGGCTGGCTCTAAAGGTGGCGCGGTAAAATCGCTCTGGGGGCAAAAAATCCGATGCAATTCAGCCATGAAATTTTGACCCGTGGCATGATAAATATTGATTGGCGTTTGACTGGGATGCCGCACATCTATTTCCAAAACTTTTAAAATACCGTTTTGTTCAATTACCTCCACGTCCATAATGCCGTAAAGGCCCACCATCTCCCCTAGGGACAAGGCCAGTTCACAGAACTGCCGCCGTAAGGCCGGAGAGAGGTCAGGACAGGATAAAACCCTTTTACAGTCATAGGAACTATCCATAAATAATTCCGTTATGTGGTAGGCCCGGTAATTACCGGGATAGCCAATTACTTCGATGGAGTAGGAAGGTCCGTCCAAATATTCTTCAACCACCCAAGCATCATCACTATGGGTGCTGAGAAAGTTCCTTAATTGGGACTCGTCAGTTAATTTGATAACTCCCTCGCTACCGCTGAGGGACGAGGGCTTAGCAATATAGGGTAACTTCCCCTGAGGGTAATGACAAGGAACCGGTATATTATGGGACGCCATTACCACATCGGAACGGAGCTTCGAGGAGCTGATGGCATAAGCCTCAGGGGAGTGAATCAGATTAATGCCCTGACTCCGCTGTAAATCCACCAGAACCTGTAAAGCTTTATCGTTTTCTAAAGCTGGTATAACAAAGTCTGCTTCCTTTAACAGGGTGAGCAAATCTCTATCGTATTGTATCACATCTTGATGAATAAATCTATTGCAAAAATTTTGCCCAATCGGCGCAGGATCTTTATCCACTAAAGTAGTATATATTTGAGCTTTAGCAGCCAAGTAGAGGGTTTCCAAGCCTTGGAGCCTGCCGCCTACGACTACAACCTTTTTCATCTATTATCCGCCAGCCATTTCTGGTATTCCGCCACTGTAGCGCTGCGCATACCCAGCTTTTCCAACCGTGGCAGGACCCCTGCCACAGTGCGCTTGCCCTCATCTACATCCATAGTACTTTGGGCTACCCCAGCTAAACCGGTAGACGGCGGTATTATGGAGGTAACAACATTACAGCCAGCGAGCATTCGGCTTTCCAGCCCTTCCAGCCCCTCTACATCCAGGGAAGCGGGAATGAGAACACGGGGATTAAGTAAACGCATTAAAGCGATGATTTTTAGCTCCATATCATGGTTGTGGCAGACCATATCCGCCATTGGAGTACCCTGCTGGGGTACAAAAGTCATGACCCTAATCTGGCTGGCGCCCAGTTCACCCATGGCCAACAGGGCGTCGGCTGTATCCTCAATGGTTTCACCCAAGCCGGTCATCAACCCCTCCTCTATATGCATACCCAAGGAACGGGCATATTTTTTAGCATGGAGGCGTTCATCAAAGTCTTGAGAGATGCGCAAATTTTTAAACAATTCCCGATTATAGGTTTCCTGATACAGGGCGTAAAAATCTACCCCTTTGCGGGCAAACTCTCTAATTATTTCGTCCTTAACTACGCCGGGGGATATCATTACCGGCAAACCAGTGTCCTCTTTAATCGTCTCTACTAAATCAAGAACCGTGGCAAAATCCTCCTTGTGGTATTGGGGATCTTCACCCATGGTCAAATCCAAAAGGAGCACGCCGGAATCAGCCAAATCCTTAGCAATCTGCCTAACCTCAGCGGGATCTTTGCGGTAACGAATTGTATCTTTATTGCCTGAACGGAAAAAACAAAAGTTACAGTTATTACGGCAAAAGGTGGAAAAATAGACAAAGCCGTAGAGAAAAACACTGTTACCAAAATATTTGGCACGCGCTTCTCTGGCGGCTTCAAATAACGCTTCTTTAACCTTAGGGTCTGTAACAGAAAGTAGTGTTACAATTTCCTCCCTGGTCAAGCTTTCCTCAGCCAGGGCTTTCTTAATAATATCTTTCTCCGGCATCTCTCTCTTTTTTTCTCCTCACAAGAATATTTAATCTTTTCCATTATTTTATCTCTAAATAAGGGATATAACCCTCAATTATTTTTAATTGGCGGGGAGTCCGGGAGTCTCACCCGGCTGCATAGATTTAGAGTCTATATGATCAATAACGATCCACCCCCCATATGAGACACATTATAGCATGACAGGATTATATTTACAAGGGCCAGCTATAAGTTTTTTATGGTATTATACTCCCCTTTTATTGGCGCATTTTCATTATTTTACTGAATATTTTCATCATGACTAATAAAAAAACTAAAAAACCCAACGCCACCAAAGGGCGCTGGGTTAAGGTTTTCAGCTCTTACTTTTTTAGCAGACCATTGCCAGCATGGTAATAACTCCCAGCTGCAATAAATCGTGAATGAGCCTATTTTGGAAGTATTCGGCAGCTTCAGCGTCTAAAGAAAGGGGTACAGCCGGAGAAGCAAACCATAAATCGGGATGCAGCATTTCCTTATGGAGCCAGCCAGCCTCGGAGAAGGAACAATCCACCACTAAGGGATATTTTTTAATATCCTCTATGCTGCGAACCACATTAAAGCCTTGTTTTTTAAATTCCCCCAAAACAGCCTCATTATTATCGTACAGCACACCGTCGGCGCCCCGGCATTTGAGAAAATGCAAAGCGGAACGTCCCACGCGGCCGCCGCCAATTACCAGCACTTCCTTATCCCGCAGACCGCCCGCGGCTCCTTCCAGAGCGGCGACAAAGCCCCTGGCCGTGGCGTCGGAATTTTCCGCCACCAAATTTTTACTCATATTCAGGGCCAAAAAGTAAGTATCATCGGCTAGGAAAATCACACCGGCCCCCATTTGCGTAGCCTCATAAATACCGGAAACATCTGTAGCTTCAGTAATAAAGACCTCAAAGCCCATGTGCCGGATAATACCGGCCACTTGCTGGCAAAAGGTATTGATGAGCCCCAGGCCGGAGGTTACCGGCACCACGCCTATTTTTACCCGCCAGGAAGCGCTTTTCAGGCGCCCTCTGGAAATATCCCCAGCCAAAGCCGCCAGATTAAAGAGAGACATATTACTTTGTCCCTCCAAATTTTCAGCCCACTGAGGTAGCTCCTTTTCCATATCCTTAATCCAATCAGTTTGCAATCTTGTCATATTTACCCTCTCTAAATTCACAATACCCAAATATACATTGACTACAATGCGGCGGCAGTACACTCGCCTATTTTCAGATATTAAGCCGCGCGCCGCTAAGATAGGCTAAACTGCGGCCCACGCGTTTGATATTATGATAACCTTGCCTCATCATGGCTAAGCGCTCAATGCCGAAACCAATACCAACCCAAGGGTCAAATATTCCCCATTTATCATCGAGAAAATGCGGACCATAGGCGCCGGAGGCAACCTCTAAATCACCGGAAACCACATCCAATGTTTCACCGTAAACCACGCTTTCTTCTGTTTCCAAGTTATAATTATCCAAGCCAATTACTTCCATTGCCCTGGTAGCAAGATATTTTAAGCGGTCCATTTGCTCGCCATCCTTTACGCCGCCCAACTCCACAAAATTGAGCATGGTAAATTCACTCAGATGTTGAGCGCCCTGGCTTTCCTTGCGAAAACAGGGCCCTACCTCAAATATACGCACAGGATTGCCCCAAACCTTTTGCAAACTCCGCATCACATCGTAAAGGTTGGGGGCCAGCATTGGCCGAAGGCACTTGTTTTTATCCACCCAAAAAACCTGCTTTACCAGTGGGTGTTCCTCGCCAATAGTCATTTTTTCCAGCATTTTGGCGGAAAGCATTACCGGTGTAACCACTTGGGTAAAGCCCTCCTCCTGGGTAAGCCATTGCACCAGCTTGCTCTCTATTTCACAGAGTATCGGGCGGCGGGAACCGTCCCGCAGCGCAAAAAGTGAGTCCTTACTTTCATTAATCAGCCGCTGTTCCACTTCCTTAAAGGTCTTTTCTCTCTCTTTAACGTCTGAAAACTCATTATTTAAAACAGCGTCATCCGCATTGAGTTCAGATAAACGCTGTTTTTGAGCGATAGAAAAAGTTACCGGCATTATAGACACATCACCTTTCCTGCCCTGGGCAAAAAATGACAACCTGTTCCTAGTTACTTTCATTATAACTCTAGGGCTAAAAAAAACAATTTTATATTTTTGTGTTTAAGCATAAATATATACCTTTTATCTAAAATAGGTGCAAAAAATCAAGAAATTTCTCTATTTTTAGCAAATGCGGCCCCCTCCCGCAATGAAATCTTTCATTGTTTCTAATTGTTTCTATGAATTATTTTTCTGCTGGCCGCAAGGGAAAAAAGGGAAAGGAGCGGTAGTTAAAAAAATTACTTGCACATTAGGGTTTAAAGGCTTATAATAATTCTTAACATTTTTTTCAATAATTATAATGTTACTTTAAATTTTGCAGAAACAGGAGAATGCTTATGAAAGGTGCACAAGTAGTAGTAGAAATATTAAAAAGAGAAGGCGCCGATATAATTTTTGGTTACCCCGGTGGCGTAGCCTTACCCCTTTACGACGCCTTGTATGATTCCGGCATTCGCCATATTCTCACCAGACATGAGCAGGGAGCTGCCCACGCTGCCGATGGCTTTGCCCGTTCCTCTGGAAAGGTTGGCGTCTGCCTCTCCACATCTGGTCCTGGCGCTACCAATCTAGTAACAGGTATTGCCACGGCTTATATGGATTCCAGCCCAACGGTATTTATTACCTCCCAGGTAACCAGGGACTCCATTGGTAAGGATTCCTTTCAGGAAGCGGATATGAGGGGTATAACCACCCCCATTACCAAACATAACTACTTAATCCGCTCCGAAAAGGATTTAGCCCCCGCTTTGCGCCAAGCTTTTTATGTGGCCCGCACAGGCCGCCCCGGTACGGTGGTGGTAGATATCCCCAAAGACCTGTTTTTAGCGGATATTGATGTTAATTTTGAGGAAGAAATTAAGCTCCGTGGCTATCAACCCCTGTACGATGGTGATATAAAACAGGTAGAGGACGCCGCTGAGCTGATTCGCCGTTCCCAAAAGCCCTTATTCTTTGTGGGCGGCGGTATGGATACCCCGGATCGGGCGGAAATCTTTGGGGAAATCGTCCGGAAAACCAAGATACCCGTTGTCAGCAGTTTAATGGGGAACGCGGTTTTCCCCAATGACGACCCGCTCTACTTAGGTATGCTGGGTATGCACGGCACAGTAACAGCCAATAAAGCAGCCATGGAGTGCGACCTACTCATTGGCCTGGGCGTGCGGTTTTCTGACCGAGTCACCGGGGACGTCAACTCCTTTGCCCCCAACGCCAAAATAGTTCATTTTGAAATCGACGCTGTTGAAGTCAATAAGAATATCAAGGTTAATAAAAGAGTTATAGCGGATTTATCCTGGTCCTTACAGCGGCTCAACGAAATAGTGGAACCGCCTAACGACAGTGAATGGATTGAGATGTTGGCCAAGAGCAAGGCGGAAAAGCCTGTGACCTATGGAACCCCCAGGGAGGGGGAAATAAAGCCCCAAATGGTAATTGAGGCGATTTCCCAAATCACCAAGGGTAACGCTATTATCGTAACCGACGTGGGGCAGCACCAGATGTGGACCGCCCTTTTATACGAATACAAAAAGCCGCGCTCGTTCCTGAGCTCCGGCGGCTTGGGCACCATGGGCTTTGGCCTGCCGGCTGCTATGGGGGCGCAAATAGCGAACCCCAACAAAGAAGTCTGGGTAATTTGCGGCGACGGCGGCTTCCTGATGAACTGTCAGGAACTGGCCACTATCGCGGAACATAATCTCCCCATTAAAATAGTGGTGTCTAATAACCGTTGCTTAGGTATGGTACAACAATGGCAAAGGCTATTCTACAATAAGCATTATAGCGGCTCCAAATTTAATATTGACACTAATTTTGCCGCCGTAGCCGAAGCTTTTGGCGTTAAGGGCCGTCGGATTACCCACTCCCAAGATTTGCAGGGCGCTTTAACAGAAGCTCACCAGGAAACTGCTCCCATGCTCTTGGATATTATGGTTACTGAGGACGAAAATGTCTATCCCATGGTGCCAGCGGGAGCTTCCCTCGATAATATAATCGAATGGAAGGAGGACTGACCATGCAACATACACTGGCAGTTTTAGTAGAGGATAAACCAGGGGTTTTAACCCATGTATCCGGCCTTATCTCCCGCCGGGGCTTTAATATTGTCTCCATTAACGCCGGTTCCTCCGAGGAGGAGGGCCTCACCCGTATAACCGTAGTGGTGGACGTGGTTGACGAGGACGAGCTGGAACAGGTTACTAACCAAATAGCCAAGCTTATTGACACCTTATCCGTGACCAATTTAACCACCAAACCGGCGATTAACCGAGAGCTGGCCCTCATAAAGGTCAAAGCTATGCCTGAGGATCGTTCCAGCCTAGTGGATATAGCCAATGTTTTCCGGGCCAAAATCGTGGACGTACACCCGGACAGCATTGTGATTGAAATGACCGGGGAACAGGATAAAATTGACGCTATGTGCCTGCTCCTGGAGGAAACGGGCATTTTAGAAATTGTCCGCACCGGTATTATCGCCATTTCCCGTGGGTCAAATTAAATTTTCAGGTTAATTTAATAATTAAAAAAGTATGCTCCAGCCCGTAAGCGCTGGAGCATACTTTTTTTCTAATCTATCCAATTATTCATTCTATTTTTTTCGTTGCCAAAATAACGGCTCATAGAGCTTCTTCAAAGTTTTCACCATGGTATTGGTATCATTATCATGGACTACAATGTCATAGACGCCATCCACGCTGCCGAAGGTGATAATTTTATCCAAGCCCAGGCTTTCCTGTAAGTACAGCATCATCTTCCGGCGGGACACGCCCTTATCGTATATTTTCAGATAGGAAAAACCTTCATATTCCGAGGGTTGGCGGAAAATATAAAGCTCGCTGGCAAAATCCTGTCGCTTTAAAACACCAGTTAAATAGTCCACCTCCGCATCGGAGACTAAAACCATGATATAGATAGCCGGACGGCCGGGGGGCAATTCCCCCTTCACATAATTGCGGTAAGGAGAGCTGCGCAGCTCCTCATATAACAGGGCCTCCGCCGCGTTATTAAAATCACCATAGTAAATTAGCAAAACATCGTCCACTACAGAAGTTATAAAGAAATTGACTCCCTTGGCGGCCAAAAAATCCGCCACCGCCCGAACGGTATCATAGGGCATTTCCCATTTTTTTACATAGCGTTTGGCCTTTAAATCAAAGAGCAAGGCGCCATTGGCCGCGATTACCGGCAGCCTTAAATCCACTGCCGACATGGGTACCATGAGTGAAGCCGGGGTGCGGGCTGTGGAGACAGTGAAGTTCATGCCATCCTGAATCATTTGGTTAAGCACTACCTTGCTATAGTCTGTCAAGGTATTATTGGGGGTCACCAGGGTTTCATCAAGAGCGGAAATAAACAAAACATTTTTATTTTTATGCCGGGGGATAGCAATAACATTGACCACTAAAGCCACAACAATGCCGATAATGGTATCGATAACCCGCTCCAGGGCAAAAATATAGGGGGATATTTCCACCGCAGTGCTGATAGTTACGCTGAGAAAGGCCACACAGGCAATATAGGAAGCCTCTTTTTTACGGAACAGCAAGGTGGTATAAATTACCGGCAATATGGCAACGGACACCAAAATATAGTGGACGTATTGCGGTTCCAGGGGCAAAACATTGATTTCCATGAGCAAAACCAGGCAACCGTATATGGCCCCAATAATCGTACCCACTATTCTGTTGAGGGCCACCTTAACGCTATTACCCACATAAGGCTGCATACAGAGTATCGTGGCAATAGCGGAATAAAAGGGAATGGCGTTATCGCCCCGAAAAATGCTGATAACTAAGCAGATAAAAACAGCTATTGTAGTTTTACATATACGCATACCTATTTTAGGCAAGTGGTAGCTTTCCTCTATGGTTCTGTGCTCTACTTTTTCTTTAACCATGATATCTTTAAATCTCCCTCAATGGTTATAGCATAAGGGAGCTAAAAAATCAACGGTATTATTGTTAAATTATGGGTATAATTTCGTTCCGTTGTTCTTCAGCCCCTTTTTTGTTATAATATGGTATATTTAGGCTTTAGGCCACAGGAAAGGTATAATTTTATGTATGAATTAATTCAGGCTGGCGAGAGAACCTATTATTTAGAATGTCCCGCGAAGATAGGCTTATACCGTCTCAATGACCAGGATGTTTGCTTAATTGACAGCGGCAACGATAAGGACGCGGGGCGCAAGGTCCTCAAAATCCTGGACGAAAAGGGCTGGCATTTGCAATGTATTCTCAATACTCATTCCAACGCCGACCATATAGGGGGCAACCATTTTTTACAGCAGCGCACTGGCTGTAAAATCTTCGCCCAGGGCCTGGAACGGGCCTTTACGGAGTATCCCTACCTGGAGCCTTCCTTTCTCTACGGCGGCTACCCCTGCGCTGACCTGCGCCACAAATTTCTCTTAGCCAAGGCCAGCGAAACCTTGCCCCTAGAGGATTCCGGGTTCCCCCCGGCAATACAAACCATAAATTTACCAGGACACTTTTTTCACATGGTGGGTTTTCGCACTCCTGACAACGTAGTTTTCTTAGCCGATTGCTTGACCGACGCCCAGGTTTTGGCTAAGTACCATATTTTCTTTATTTACGATGTAGCGGCCTTTTTAGACACCTTGACTTTAGTTGAAAACCTCAAAGCCGAACTGTTTGTACCCTCTCACGCCCCGGCAACCCAGGATATTACAAAGCTGGTGGCGGCTAATAGGGCTAAAGTCGGGGAAATTGCGGCTACTATCTTGAACATCACCACCACGCCCCTTAGCTTTGAGGATATTTTAAAGGGGATTTTTGACCACTATGCCCTAAACCTCAATTTTGAGCAGTATGTCCTGGTTGGCTCTACTATACGCTCCTATCTGGCCTGGCTTAAAGACCAGGGCCGGGTAAAGGTGGAGTTTGCGGACAACCGTTTGTTCTGGCAAGGGGTAACGGAATAAGCCAGCCAAAACGGAATGACTCAGCTAAAGCCGGGCATAATTCAACCATGCGACTATTGCGTAATTTTCTTTATACCATAAAAAACTCCTCAGTATATATACTGAGGAGTTTACAAAGTTGGCTATAACAATAGCGAATTTATCAATAACTGTTAACGAATAATTCTCTGGTTTGAGCGGTGTGGGGCACCACCGGATTAGTGACAGTGGAAGCGTCTTTCATGGCCTCGTCTGTCAACAAATCCAAAGCCTGCTCATATTCGGCCCGGTCGATACCTAAATCCGCCACCCTTGCCGGCAAGCCCACCATTTTTTTCAGCTCTAAAATTGCCTGGACTAAACAAGCGGTCAGTTCCCGGTCGTTACCCTGGGTAAAGCCCAGCTTACCTGCTAAGGTGGCGTACTTGCGCCGCACCGGCGTGCAGCTAATAGCAATATCCCGGTTTAAGCCGCCGTTAAAAGAAATTACCCCCGGCAGGAATAAGGAATTAGCCCGGCCATGGGCCACATGAAAATGACCGCCAAAAGCATGGGCCATGCCATGGCATAAACCTAAACGAGCATGGTCAAAGGCTATACCAGCCATACAAGAGGCGTTGAGCATAGCGGTGCGAGCCGCCATATCCTCCCCGTCCGCCACGGCAATGGGCAAATACTTACATACCAAAGACACAGCCTTTTCCGCCAAAGCGTCAGAAAACACAGTGGCGTTAGAGGAAACATAGGCTTCCAAAGCGTGGGTTAAAACGTCAAAGCCGGTGTCCGCGGTTACATTTGGCGGTATACTCTGAGTAAAGCGAGCGTCCAAAATAGCGTAATCCGGCAGCATAGCCTCGTCCTCAATGGTGGATTTGCTGCCAGTGGCAGAATCAGTGATTACGGAAAAGGAAGTAACCTCTGAACCTGTCCCCGCTGTGGTGGGAATGGCAATAGAGATAGGACATTCCTGGGTATCGCTACGGCCATATATAAGGCCAATAAGCTTACCGGTATCTAAAACCGAGCCGCCCCCCACAGAAATTACAGCGTCAGCGCCGCTTTTCTGAATATCGGCTACACCCTTAGCAACCACAATATCGTCGGGGTCCGGTATAACATCGGAAAAAACCGTATATTCCACCTGCAATGATTCTAACAGGGCAAAGATTTCATTGAGCATGCCGGACTCTTCAACGAATTTATCACACACAATACAGGCTTTTTTAATGCCCAAGTGGCTGATACTATTTAAGGCTTCATCGCCGCAAAATACTTTAGTTTTAACAATAAAATGATTCATAAAAGCTCCATACCAAAATATTTCCCAATAATCTAAAATAATTATAGACTCATTTGCTCATTATGTCAATGACGCATAGCCCCCAAGTAAATTATAAAATACAGGGATATAAAGTATGCTGTTCAACAATGGCACAATAGAGTAATTGGCAAACCCCTAACCCCATAAACCAGCCGAGCAGGGGCTATACACCTGAAGGGCTAGGGCATTGATGGGCTCAGCCACAGTAATATTAGATTGGGAAAATTAGGTTGGCATTCATGGGACGCTATTAGAGGGAAAAAGGTTTAATTGTCTTTTTCCGTAAATTAAAAAGCTTTGGAGGTACGAGGAAAAATGGAATATAAGGTGAACGACCAAGAGCTTAACGCGGCAGTATTTATATCTTTTGTCAACAAAATATGGCCCGGCCATTATGACAAGGCTAAAACACAGGCCGCATTAGCCAAAACATTGAATATATGCGCCTACGATAATGGCGCGCTTGTGGGCTGCTTGCGTATTCTTTCCGACGGTTATTACTTTGGCACAATTACGGAACTGCTGGTTCTGGCAGATTACCGGCGACAGGGCATTGGCAGTAATCTCCTCCAACTGGCAAAGGAGCATACGCCAACCCGGCTCTACTTCGGCGCCCAGCCGGGAGTGGAACATTTCTATGAAAAGAATAACTGCTCCAAAAGCCTGCAATCCTTTATAATTGAAAAGCAAATATAATCGGGAAAGCCCTTATCGTTGACAGGCATTTTGTATTTAATATAGAGAAGCTTGTATAGCCAGAGAGGCAAAGTCTCTTGGTTTCAGCTGGGGACAATGCTTCGGCTGAGACTAGGCTTTGGCTGGGGACTAGGCTTCGGTTGGGACTAGGCTTCAGCTGGGACTAGGCTTCGGCTGGGGACTAGGCTTCAGCTGGGGACCAGGCTTCGGTTGGGACTAAGCTTCGGCTGAGACTAGGCTTCGGTTGGGGACTAGGCTTCAGCTGGGGACTAGGCTTCGGTTGGGACTAGGCTTTGGCTGGGACTAGGCTTTGGCTGGGACTAGGCGCCCACTTTGGTTATCTTAATTTGGCCAACAAAAAACAACATTCTTAGAGGATAAACCAATCAGGCGTAGAATCTGTCTCTTATA